>CAMBSB010000115.1 GCA_945870155.1 Paludibacter jiangxiensis
ATTGCTGTTATGCTCTCCTCTCTGTTTTTAATCGGAAGAAAAGTAAGGTCAACATCAACAGAATAGCGAGGCATGTTTTTTACAAATAGATTGATAGCCGTACCTCCATGAACTGCAAAATCCGAAATTTTATAAACCAATGGCATAATTCGAATCAGAAGAGCCACTTGTTTTTTGTATGTTTCATTCATATTCGTACAATTCTTTTGGTATAGTTATCATGTATTCAGGGAGGTAAACTCCCTTTTCTACTAGCTGTCGCTTCCCTATCCCTAAATCTATCTTACTCCTATCTAATTTTCCAAACCATTCATGTCCGGCTTTTTTAGCCATATATAAGAATAATCGCTTTACTTTTAGGTTGTCGGTATTTTCTAGCAACAGTTGTACAACCTCAGCTCTCAATGTTGTAAGTTGTTCCATAATGTAAAACAAATCCATATAAGCATATTGATTTGGAGCCAATAATAGGCATTCAAGAAATGCTTGTTCTGGAACAGAAGCTAATACATCATAATCACCTTTTTTGAACATATCTAATTGAGATGTTTTGAAAATTTTTGTAGAGAAAAATTTTATTTCATATTCAAAATCAGTATTTACCATCCAACTCGGGATTTTATCCTCTTTTAGATGTCCAATCATTAAAACAGGCTTTCCCATTGGAACATAGTGGTTAAATCCTGATAACTCTAAAGCAGAATGAGCACCCACATAAAATCCTTTATCCAATTGACTATTATAATTAGATAGAGCCGAATAAAAAGATAGTTTATCCCCCGTCCTATACATAACTCCTTTGGATAAAAAAGATAACCACCCTGATTTACGGTATTGCTGCATTAATTGATCTGAATATCCATTTTTTATCAACCATGAAGAAAATAAAAGTCCTCCTGTTTGCCAATTTTGCAATAATTGGTTTAATTTAGTTCTTGTTTCTATATTCATAATATATAATAAAGGAATAAACTGAACTGCAAAAGTAAATATTATTATTTATTTCAACAAATAATATCATACTTTATTTACTTAAGAACTAAATTTTAGTTTAATATGATTCCTTATTCTATAGTCTAACTATAGATTAAAGGATTTATCCAAACTATAACTCCTCACCTCCTTTTATCCTTCGCCCCTCCATCAAACGCAATCAGATTAAACATTTCCCGCATCCGCTCCACAAAAATTATTTCAATTTAGAGTAAAAGCCTGTAAAATCAATGATTTACAGGCTTTTATATTTTTAGAGAATAGCAAAATACTCCTTTGTAACAACAGTCACACTCTCAAACGATGTTCCTATCGAAAGTGATTCAAAAATGTTTGGACACTAATATATCAAAACCACACAATAAATCACCTATACTCTTGGAACTATATATAAAAGGTTTACTTTCGCAAAATGTTTAAAAATACCGGTAAATCAATGATGTATCTTATCCGTTATTATCAGAGATTAATATAGTTTTCACTTTCATTTCAGTTTTTGCTAGCCAGTATGAAAATTGTTCAATTACCATTTACCCCTTGTTTCAAACAATGAAGATTGATAGTCAATTATTATACATAGGCAATACCCTGATTAAAAGAATAAAAAGAGATTTGATTTATATCGTTCAGTTTAATCTTTAAAGTTTAATTTTTACCCCATTTAAAGCTAGAATTCATATTGTAATTTCTTTATTATTTTGTTATATCAAATTTCTTTTATTAATTTGTAAAAAAATCACAGAAAAACATTAACCCACAACTATGTTAAAATACAGAATTTCTCATTTACTGATTCTCAGTATATTTATTGTCATAACTATAAAATCTCAAAATTTAACTCCCATTGTAAAACAATTTGCTAAAAAAGATTATGCAGCCTCCAATCAAAACTGGGCTGTGGGTCAAGGTACTGATGGTATTATGTATTTTGGCAATAATGAGGGATTGCTTAGTTTTGATGGCTCAGTTTGGGAAACCTATTTACTTCCACAGCATAAAATTTGTCGTTCACTTTTGGTTCATAATTCGAATCGGATATTTATTGGTTCATTCGAAGAGTTCGGGTATTTTGAAAAAAACGAACAAGGTGAATTGATTTACACTTCTCTATCGGCTTTACTCAAACAATATGAAATGTTGAATGATGAAATATGGAACATAATTAACATCAATGGTAGCATTGTTTTTCAGTCATTTACATCTTATTTTACTTATGATGGTCAAAAAGTAAGGGGTTTTCGTTGTCCTTATACATTTTTGTTTTTTGGTAATATTAATCAGAAAATTTACACGCACACAAGTCAATTTGGTTTTAGTACAATAAACCTTAACACTACTGTGGCTCAAGCTGCGGCAAAAAACAGTATGAATTCGCCGGTAATAAGTTTTTTGCCATTCAACAAAACTTATACATTGTTAGTTACCACCGGTAATGGACTATTTCTTTTCGATGGGCACACTATTTCACCATTCAAAACCGACGCAGATGAAGAGCTTCGAAAGTCGGAACTGAATAGAGCTGTTATATCTAAAAATGGTATCATTTTGCTGGGAACCATCATAAATGGTGTGATAGCCATTGATAAATCGGGGAAAAAATTATGGACATTGAATAGCTCTAATGTATTGCAAAACAATACTGTATTGGGTATGTATTGTGATAAAGATGACAATCTTTGGCTTAGTTTGGACAAAGGAATTGCCATGATTCAGTTAAAATCATCTTTACAATATATTCGTAGTTTTAGCCCTTCTGTGGGGTCAATTTATACCTTGAGTTACAGAGAACCCTTGTTATATTTAGGAACTAACCAGGGTTTATATTCGGCACATTTTAAGCTCAATTCAAATTCAATTGATAAGGTGAGTTTAAGTAACTCAATCAAAGGACAAGTATGGAATATGAGTGTTTTTGATAATCAATACTTCGTTGGTAACAATGATGAAACACGTCAAATTAACCCTTTCGATACACAAATAGCATCGCCTGTAAAAGGTGGAATTTGCATGGCAAAAGGTACTATTAGAGGTGTAGAAGTGCTAGTTCAGGGAACCTACACCGAACTTTGCATTTATACTAAAAAAGACGGAAAATGGGTGTTTAGTCATGCTGTTGAAAAGTTTTTAAATCCAATACGTTATATAGCAATAGATTATGCGGGAGTTATTTGGGCAAGTCATTTACATCAGGGACTTTATGCCATACAATTGAGCAATGATTTACATAAAATTGAAAACATAAAACAATATGAAACCCTCGATGGCAAAAATGCATTTAATATGAATGTATTTACAGTTAATGGCCGGGTTATTTTTACCGATCACACTAAGTTCTACACTTTCAATGATTTAAATAAGGAAATGATTCCTTTTGATGTACTGAATAAAAGTTTGCAATCTTTTGCACAATCATACAGGGTTTGTCATTTTAAATCGAATTTGTATTGGTTTATCCGAAGTGGTGAGGCTGCTCTAGTAGAAGTAAATGCCGATAAGATTAAAATAATTGATGTTGTTCAGTACACGCAGTTTCAAAATCAAACAGTAGATGATTATCAAAATGTAGTCCCTGTTTCTGATAATGCTTGTATTTTTACACTTGAAAATGGTTTAGCGCTCTATTCACTTACTAATAAACATGCTAAAACTATAAATGTCAGTTTAGGATTAAAAAAAGTGATTTGTTTTGATGCCGAATCGAAGGAGTTCCAGCATTTGACCTTGAATAAAAATGAAGCACCTACAACTCCTTATAAATTAAATAATATTAGCTTTAGCCTGTATTATCCAGATTTTTTGCAACTTAATAATTTGAATTATAGATTTAAATTGGATGGTCTTGATAAAGTATGGAGTGAACCAAACAGCTCTTCGCGCAAAACTTATAATTATGTACCTTATGGCAAGTACAACCTTCAGGTTGAAGTGCTTACAAATAGTGGTTTTAAATTAGGTAATCTCAATTATAGTTTTGAGGTGCTACCCCCTTTTTATCTCACAGTTTTTGCAAAAATAGTTTATTTATTGCTTTTCATATTGTTTATTTATGCCATTTATAGGTATATTTTGCATTTGTTCTTTGTTAAAAAAGAGAAAATCCACAGGGAGCAGGAAGAAATCAGATTAAAAGAAATCGAAAAGCGAGAACAGCAAATTATGGCTCTTGAAAAGGAAAAGCTTACATCTGAGCTTACAGTGAAAAGCAAAGAATTAGCAGAATCGACCATGACCATTATAAAGAAAAACGAAATCTTAGCAAGTATAAAGGAGGTGGTTGTAAATCAAAAACAAACACTTGGAACGCAATATCCCAATAAATATTACGATAAACTAATCAGATTAATTGATGAAAATATTACTTCTGCTGATGACTGGGTTATATTTCAAACAAATTTTGATCGTATTCACGAAAACTTTTTCCGTAATTTACATATCAATTATCCTGAACTTACCTCAAACGATTTGCGCTTTTGTGCCTACCTTCGTTTAAATTTAAGCAGCAAAGATATTGCACATTTAATGAATATTTCGCCAAAAGGAGTGGAGGTTGCACGTTCCAGAATCAGAAAAAAGATAGGTATTCCATCAACAAAAAGCTTAACTGAATTTATGATTGAGTTTAAATGATTTTTTAACTGAGCACTTTAACTTTTTTAGAAAAAATTTGTTTATAAAACAGTGTAATTTTAGATCCTTATATTCAATTGCTTAGCTTCATAATTTTTAATTTGTAGGGAGAAAATAGGGGTCTGAAATTTATTGTTTTTTATTGTAGTGTTCTTATTGGGGCAACAAATAATACTTTGTCCGAAATGTGCTATTATATTTGCACTGTTATTAACCGTGAAAATTAAATAGTACAAGATATGAAAAAAACTGCCCATATAATTTTGTTGACAAGCTTTGTCTTTTTAATATCATGTAATTCAATTAAAACAAACAAAGCTTCAATTATAGATCAAAAGGTTGATTCAGTACTAAATCTGATGACCTTGGAAGAAAAAATAGGACAGATGGTTCTATATACAAGTGATTGGGATGTAACCGGACCTACCCTTAAAAGCGGTTACATGGATGATATTCGCAAAGGTCACTGTGGTAATATTTTCAATGCACATACAGCTGCTTACGTTCGTAAACTTCAGAAAATAGCTGTTGAAGAATCTCGTCTAGGTATTCCGTTGTTGTTTGGTTATGATGTAATTCACGGGCACAAAACGATTTTCCCAATTTCGTTGGGAGAATCGGCCTCGTGGGATATGGAAGCCATTGAAAAGGGAGCGCGTGTTGCGGCTATCGAAGCAGCTGCATCGGGCATAAACTGGACCTTTGCACCTATGTGCGATATTTCTGTTGAACCACGTTGGGGAAGAGTTTCAGAAGGTGCAGGAGAAGATCCTTTTTTGGGTTCAAAAATTGCTGCTGCTCGTGTTCGTGGATTTCAGGGCAAAGACAATAATTTAGCTGATCCTCTCACAATTCTTGCCTGTGTAAAACACTTTGCAGCCTACGGTGCACCACAAGCAGGTCGAGACTACAACACCGTTGACATGTCGAAACGAGTTTTTCTCGAGACTTATCTTCCTCCCTACAAGGCAGCCCTCGATGCAGGTGCCATGAGCGTAATGACTTCGTTTAACGAACTTGATGGTGTACCTGCAACAGGAAGTAGATATCTACTTTCCGATTTACTTCGGGGAGAATTAGGATTTAAAGGACTTGTTGTTACCGATTATACTTCAATAAATGAGATGGTAAATCATGGCGTAGTTGCTAACGAAGCCGAAGCCGGTTTATTAGCTGTAAAAGCAGGAGTAGATATGGATATGCAGGGCGAAGTATATTTTAAATACCTAAAAAAACAAGTTGATGATGGATTGGTAGACGAAAAACTGATTGATGAGGCTTTAAGAAGAGTTTTAAAGGTTAAATTTTTATTGGGTTTGTTTGATGACCCATATAGATATTGTAACGAAGTGCGTGAAAAACAATTAGTTTATGCTCCTGAACATTTAGAAGCAGCACTGGATGTGGCTAAAAAGTCTATGGTATTATTGAAAAATCAAGATCAGGTTTTGCCTTTGAAAAAAGGAGAAAAAATAGCTGTTATCGGAGAATTGGCTGCATCAACACGCGATTTGTTAGGATCGTGGAAAGCAGCAGGTGATTGGGATTTTATGAAATCGACGCTCGATGAATTGAAGGCATACAACGGTGAAGCGAATGTAATATATGCCGAAGGTTGCAAAACAATTGGCGAAGACCGCAGCGGTTTTGCAGCGGCAATGGCAGCTGCCGGACGCGCACAGAAAATCGTTTTAGTGATTGGTGAAAATTGGGAATGGAGTGGGGAAGCAGCTAGTCGCACCAGTATAGATATTCCGGGAGTACAAACTGAATTGCTTGAAAAACTAAAAACATTGAACAAACCTATCGTTGTTGTTTTGATGAATGGTCGTCCTTTGGACTTGACCCGCGAAAACGAATTGGCAGATGCCATGCTCGAAACCTGGTACGCCGGAACAATGGGTGGAAAAGCCATTACCCAAGTGTTATTTGGCGAATACAATCCTTCAGGAAAATTAACTATGACATTCCCTCGCAATTTAGGTCAAGTACCAATCTTCTATTATGAAAAAAATACTGGACGCCCCATATATTTACCCAACGACAAATATAAATCGAAATATATCGACAGCCCTAACGATCCACTTTTCCCATTTGGATTTGGCTTAAGCTACACTACATTTGAATACTCAGATATTACACTCTCGTCTACTGAATTAACAGATAACGAAGGTCTTACAGCTCAAGTCACAGTAAAAAACACCGGAAAATATGATGGTGAAGAAGTGGTACAGCTTTACGTTCGTGACCTTGTGGGAAGCGTAACCCGTCCGGTAAAAGAGTTGAAAGGTTTCGAAAAAGTAATGATAAAAGCTGGTGAAAGCAAAGAAATTAAATTTAAATTGACATCTGACATGCTCGCTTTTTACCGATTGGACATGACTTATGGCACTGAACCTGGTGATTATAAGTTGTTTATTGGCGGAAATTCGAAGGATGTAAAAGAAAAAGGATTCAAATTGAAATAAAGACCCATAACCCCTAAAGGGGAATAAGATATATTAGTTTAAATAATTTTGAATTTGATTTCGATATTCAAATAAAAACCAGGTATTTAAAAGCAACCCGCTCTTATTCCCCCTTTAGGGGGTTAGGGGGCAGGTAGATAATTAAAAACATGAAACGAATATTAGTTTTATTAATTCTGATAATTTCAGCTTTCGGATTTACCAAATCCGAAAATCCGAACTATGTTGTTCCATTTAATCTGAAAGCTGAAGCCTATCCGGCTCATGTAGAGTTGAATTGGCAAAACAGAAATGGATTTGTGTATGAGATTTATCGCTCTGTAAATCAGGGTAAAAAATTCGTAAAAGCGGGTGAAACTTCGAAAGATTATTTTCTTGATTTTTTTAAAAAGCCGATTAATGCCGAAACAAATTTTGTTTATCGTATTTTACCGAAAGGAATGAACCTGAAAGATAAAAATGCAGAAAAATTTCAACTTTCGGTGAATGTAAAACCATCAACCAATGAAGCATTGCTTGATATGACACAACGCTATACCACCCGTTATTTCTTTGATTTTGCTGAACCAAAAACAGGCATGGCGCGTGAACGTAGCAATGATGTGAATGGTGAAATTGTAACAACAGGTGGAACAGGATTTGGCATAATGGCATTGATTGCAGGTGCTGAAAGAAATTATTTTTCGAGAAACGATGCCTATAAAACTATTCATAAAATTGTTAGTTTTCTCCAAAATGCTGAACGTTTTCATGGAGCATGGGCACATTGGTATGATGCACGAACAGGAAAACCTTTTAGTTTCAGTAAATACGATGATGGTGGCGATTTGGTTGAAACAGCCTTTCTGACTCAAGGATTACTTACGGCGCGTGAGTATTTCAAAAATGGAAACGAGAACGAAATAAAATTGAGTGCTCAAATTACTAAACTATGGGAGGAAGTGGAATGGAGTTGGTATACACAAGAAACAGATTCGCTTTACTGGCATTGGTCGAAAAACTACGGTTTTAAAATGAATCATCGTATCAAAGGATTTGACGAAACATTGATAACTTACATATTAGCAGCATCTTCGCCAACGTTTCCTATTAACCGTTCGGTATACGAAAGTTGTTTCAAAAATTCAAGTTATTACAAAAATGGAAAATCTTATTACGGCATAAAACTCGATTTAGGAATGGAATATGGAGGTCCACTTTTTTTTACACATTATTCGTTTTTAGGCATAAACCCGAACGGTTTGAGAGATGAAAACACCAACTATTTTGAGCGGAATAAAGCCCATGTACTAATACACAGGGCTTATGCTATCGATAACCCGAAAAAGCATACTGGTTATGGCGAAAATCTTTGGGGCTTTACTTCATCTGACGATGCATTGGTTGGCTACACATCACATCATCCGGGAACAAACGACGAAAATGGTACAGTTTCGCCAACAGCTGCACTTTCATCCATAGTTTATACTCCTGATGAATCGATGCAGGTTTTGAAAAATTTGTATTTTAATTTAGGATTAAAAACTTTTGGCAAATATGGATTTTATGATGCCTACAACCCCGGCTTGGTTGAAGGGCAACAAGTTGTAAAAAGCTATTTAGCCATCGACCAGGGGCCTATAGCCGTTATGATTGAAAATTATCGTTCGGGGCTGATTTGGAAATTGTTTATGCAGAATGCAGAAATTCAGAAAGGATTAAAAATATTAGGATTTAGAACAGACAATATTAAGAATTAATTGCTGTTTATCTTCAAAATAAATTTGTTGTAAAAGCCTATAAACATGTAAATTATACAAGCTTTTTCAGTAATTGTGTAAGATACAACAATTTTAAAGTGTTTATTTTGTATTATCATAAATAAATTTTGAAGAAAAAAGACGAATAATTTTATTTGCTAAATTGATATAAATATCCATTTATAAATAACCGCTTTAAATTACTTTATCATGAGAAAAACATTAACAATACTTTTATTTTTAGCACTAAATTGGATAGGTCAACTCTATGCCCAAAATTTGAGTATTACCGGAGTTGTAACTGACAAAAAATCAGGCGAAACACTTATTGGAGCAACCATTCTACAAAAAGGCACTGCTAATGGTACAATAACCAACATGGACGGTCAATTCAGTTTTTCAGTACTCGGAAATGCCATATTGATAGTTTCGTATATTGGTTATACTAGCCAGGAAGTTGCGGTAAATAATCAAACAAAATTACAAATTCAATTGAATTCAAATTCAAAATCACTGGAGGAAGTTGTAGTAGTGGGTTATGGAACAAAAAAAGCCGGAGCAGTCACAGGTTCAGTAATTCAGGTTAAATCAGCCGACATATTAAAAACTCCCGCTCAATCGGCCATTCAATCCATTCAGGGGAAAGCTGCCGGAGTAAATATAATTGCTACCGACGAACCCGGAAAATCTCCAACGGTAATGATACGTGGGATTAATACCGTACTTGGTGGCAGAAGTCCATTGTATGTAATTGATGGTATTGAAGCAACAAGTCTGAATGGTTTGAGTTCGAATGATATAGCAACAATAGATGTGTTGAAGGATGCATCGTCTTTGGCAATTTATGGTAACAAGGCTGCAAGTGGAGTAATTCTAGTCACCACAAAAAAAGGAAATAAAGGCGCTATCAAAGTCAATTACGATGGTAATGTGGGTTTTAAAGGTATGCTAAAAACCATCGATATGGCTGATTCATACCGGTTTGCTTACTATCAGAATTTTGCTTCAGGAAGATCAAAATATGACACCAATCAACCTTATAATACCAATTGGTTAAATGAAATTACACGGACAGGATTTACCAGCAATAATTCATTATCACTTTCGGGTGGCGAAGAAAATGTGAATTATTATTTTGGAATATCACGATATACCGAAGAAGGAATTTTAAAGGGAACTGATTACAACCGAACAAATGTAATTAGTAAAAACGAATACAGGTTATTTAATAGCCGGTTAAAAATCACTCAGACATTCAATGTTTCGGTTACTAATAATGTACCCAAACCACTTAGTGCATTTACTGCAGCTTATAAACAAACGCCTATTATGCCTGTAAAATACGCTGATGGAAAATGGGGAATGCCTTTTCTTGATAGCGAAACAAGCCAAATTGGTATTACTGGCGATAAATTCAATAATGTTCCCAACCCGGTAGCTATGTTGGGATATAATGACGAAAAGAACAAAAATGTAACTCTATTTGGTACTGTAGGAGCTGAAATAAAAATATACAAAGACCTGAAATTCAATTCTAATTTCGGTGCTACTTATGATACTGGTCAGGGTTATACTTATACTCCGAATGAGGAGAATTGGTTTAGTCAAAATCCGACCGGAACTGAATTTCCCAATAAATATTATAGTACGCTTCAACAACGTAGAAGTAATTTCTTTGTATGGAACTGGGATAATTATTTAACTTATAGCAAGGATTTTGATTTACATGGCTTGGCAGTAGTTTTGGGTATGTCCCGTTCAACTTCCCGTACATCCGAAAACTTATCGGCAACACGTTATAATGTTCCTCCACAATCAAATTACTGGAGTTTAAACTTGTCGAAAAACGATGATAAAACTGCTCCGGGAGCAATAATTTCTAATTCAAGTCAAACACCTTTGGTAAATATAGGATATTTTGCCAGAGCCGATTACGATTATGAAAAAAAATACCTGCTAACAGCATCTGTCCGTCGCGATGGTATAAGCGATTTTCAGGGGAATAACAAATGGGGGATTTTTCCGGCTGTTTCGGCCGGGTGGGTTATTAGTAGCGAAAGTTTTTTTGAAGGACTTAGTAGTACAATTGATTATGTTAAACTTAGAGGAGGATATGGTGAAATAGGGAATGGAAATGCTTGTCCTTCAGTTAATCAGGTCTTGTTTCAAAATGGAGCCACTTATCCATTTGGGATAGGTGAAACAATTTATCCGGGTTCATACGTACCCTATGCCGTGGATCCTGATTTAACATGGGAAACTACCATAGAATTTGGTGGTGGAATTGATTTTAAAATGTTGAATCAGCGGCTTGCAGGTTCAATTGAATACTATACCAGAAAAACTGACAATGTAATACTTCCGGTTAAACTTCCTACTGTTTTATCGCCCGATGCTGTATTTTTAAATGCCGGCGTAGTTCAAAACAAAGGTATTGAAACTGTAATTAGTTGGGAAGATAAAATAGGTAAATCACTTATTTACAGAATTGGCGGAAATTTTGCCTATAATCACAATGCTATAACCGAAATTTATAGCGGTTATTTTGATAAACTTACAGGAGGTGATTTAGGGAACGGACAATACACAAAGGAAATACACAAAGGCGACCCAATTGGTTCATTTTATGTGTATCAAACTACAGGATATAATGTTGATGGGGCATTTACATATTCCGAAAGCAGGGTAAATGCCGGTTCATATATTCCTAAAATTACTTATGGCTTCAATTTTGGTGTAGAATACAAAAACTTTGAAATCTCTACCGATTGGTACGGTGTGGGTGGTAACAAAGTATTTAACGGTAAAAAAGCACAACGATGGGGTGGCGAAAACATTGAGCGAAGTGAACTCAAGGATTTTTGGATACCTTCAGCTCCAAGCCAGACGGCTGCAAATCCGCGTCCTTTTTCTGATACGCCACGTGCTTCGACTTACTATATTGAAAATGGTTCTTTCTTACGGGTAAATAATATCACGCTGGGTTATACAATGCCAAAAGTAATGAAGGAAATTACTAAATTAAGGGTATTTGTGACTGCTACAAATCCTTTTATTATTACAAAATATACAGGATTCTCACCGGAATTGTCAGGTTCAGATAACGGAAACCCATTGACAACTGCAGGTATTGAATTGGATGCATATCCAACCAACAGAACTTTAACAGTAGGAATTAGTATTGGCATTTAAAAAAAATAACAACCATGAAAAATAGATTAACAATAATAATGCTTTTTGCAATTATTTTCAGTGCTTGTGAAAATGATTTGAATGTTTTGCCAAAAGATAAAATTTCAAAAGAAGATTTTTTATCCAATAAAAAATATGCTGCTGAAGTAGTAAATTCAGCGTATAATCAATTGTTAAATTTTGAAATGTATTCATTCGCCTGGATAGGAATTACCAGTATTACATCCGACGATGCCGATAAAGGATCATCGGATGGCGATGCAGGAACAGATAAGGATAAGTTAGACAAACTAGCATTCGATCCTACTTTGCGCTCGTTTAACGATATTTGGAAACAACGCTATGCCGGTATTTACAGATGCAATGAGGGTATTTATTATCTTGGTCAAGTAGAGCTGGATGCAGCATTGAAAGCCCGTTTTATTGGCGAATTAAAGTTTTTACGTGCCATGTTTTACTTCGATTTAGTACGCTGTTTTGGTGGAGTACCTGTAATTGCCGATAAAATTGATTTCAAAAATGAAGAATTGGTAAATCAAGTGGTTTACACACGTAAAACTAAAGAAGAAAGCTATATTCAGATTGAAAAAGATTTAAAAGATGCGATAACAGCTTTGCCTATACAATATGGAAGTGCCGATTTAGGTCGTGTTACAAAGGGAGCAGCGCAAGGTTTGTTGTCGAAAGTATATTTATATCAGAAAAAATGGAACGATGCTTATGTTATGTCAGGCAATGTGATAAGCAGTAAGAAATACAATTTATTATCGGATTATGCCAAAGTTTGGCGCGAAGTTGGTGAAAATGGTTTGGAATCACTTTTCGAAATTCAGGCTACATTAGGTAAAGGTGTAAATGGTTATACCGATGTTCAGAGCGGTCGTGGTACACCCGATCATGGTTGGGGATTTAATACACCAAGTTCTAATTTGGCCAATGCTTATGAACCCGGTGACAAACGTCGCGAAGCTACAATTATGTTTACAGGTCAAGTGTTGTGGGATGGATTTCAAACTCCAACAAGTGGTTGGACAAATCCACGATACAATTACAAAGCATACCAAAGTCGTACCGCCGAATCGTGGGACGACAATAAAGGTGAAACTGCCAAAAACATTAGGATACTTAAATATAGCGATGTTTTGTTGATACGGTCGGAGGCAGCTTTCCAGATGGCTAATAAAACTGAAGCATTGATTCAGGTAAATAAAATACGTACCCGAGCAGGCTTGGATACTTTGACCTCGGTAACTTTGAATCAAATTTACAAAGAACGTAGGTTGGAAATGGCCATGGAGCATGAACGTTGGTTCGACATAGTGCGTACAGGGCAAGCTTCAACAGCTTTAACAGCAGTTGGTCAGGTCTTCGTAATGGGTAAACACGAACTTTTTCCTATCCCGGAAGAACAAATTACATTGAGCAAAGGCTTATTAACTCAAAATCCAAATTACTAAAAAATATTTACACTTATTTATTTACAATTATTAATCAACACTTATTAAAACAACAATTTTCAAACAAATCAATTATTAATTTTAAAATTTAAAAAAATGAAGACAATCAAATTTTTCAGTATTTTTGTCATTGCTGCAATGACAGTAACATTTGTAGGATGTAAACCTGCAGAAGAAGTTTTACCTCCAATTGGTGGATATAATACCGCCGATGAAGTTGGGAAAGCTGATTTAGTGGCATATTGGCCGTTGAATGGCACCGGAAATGAATCATTATCAGCAGCTGCTCCAGCAACTACCAAAAATGTAACTTGGACTACCGGTGTTAAAGGACAAGCAGCAAGTTTCAATGTAGGTTTTTTAGCATATAATGCAATTGCTAATTTGGGAACTAATCTTCAGAGTGGATTTACAATTAGTACCTGGATAAAAGTAGCAAACAATGGTAGTAATCCTTTAGTATTCTTTTCACTTTCGAGACCTAATGAATGGGCAGGCAACATTAATTTTATGGCTGAAACAGGCTGGATGCCAGCAACAAGCGACAGCATTACAGTAAAAGGATTATTAGTTTCAAGTACCGACTTAGGATGGCAGGATACAAGAAATACAGTAAAATCAAACGCTGCTGATATTGCTGCCGGACATGTTCCATATCCTAATAAAATTGGGGGTAAATGGGCTCATGCAGTTTACACATGGGATAATGCAACAAAATTGGCAAAAATTTATGTGAATGGTGTGAAAATTTCGAATCCGGTTTGGGAAAACAGAGATGCTACAGGCTTAAAAACTTTTGGTGTTACTACTCCTACACGCCCAATTCTTGGCGCACTCGAAACTTTTGCAACAGGCGTTACTACTGATACTTGGAATACTGGTTTAGTAGGACAAATGGACGAAGTAAGAGTTTGGAAACGTGCATTAATTCTTTCTGACATAGGCGCATTGTACGAGTTGGAAAAAGCAGGTAGATAATCCTTGACTATTAATTATTTTATCATTTTTATAATTTAACTTTCCCAAAGTTTTAAACTTTGGGAAAGTTATTCTATTTTTTTTATATCTAAAAAAGATTGCGAATGTTGAAAAAACATTTTTCCTATTTGGTTTTTATATTTATACTGATTACTTCGTGTAAACCAGAACCCATTCCACTAACAAATACATTTATTGAGTTTGTAAGTGTCAACGGAACTTCGGTTTATAACAAAGGAGTTGCGTATAATATACCTGTGGATTCAGTGTTTATTCACATTGCATTTTCGTCGGCAATTGACAAAAAAAAGTTGGATCCTTCCAAACTGTACATTAGCAATGGTATTGATACTTCTTTTGTCATGCAATCAGATACTGTATCGAAACAATTAACTTTCAAGATAGCAAAAAACTTAGATTTTTATACCACTTATACGCTTTATATTGTTGATGGTGAAAATTTGGGAGTCAAATTAATTGATTCGTTTCAGTTTTCCTTTATCACACAATTAAACAAAACGCCAAAATTTCCTGCTATTTCCAACGATAGCCTGCTTACACTAGTTCAAAAACAAACTTTCCGCTATTTCTGGGATTATGCTCATCCAGTATCAGGGCTTGCTCGTGAGCGACTTGGTTCTGGCGAAACAGTTACTTCCGGTGGCTCTGGTTTTGGTATTATGACTATTCCTGTTGCCATAGAGCGTGGATTTATCACGCGTCAGCAAGGTTACGAGCGCATGAATACCATTGTGAATTTTTTAAATACAAAAGCTGATAAATTTCATGGTGTATTTTCGCATTGGTTGAATGGTACTACCGGTAAAGTTCAACCGTTTAGCACCAAAGACAATGGGGCCGATTTAGTTGAAACGGCTTTTCTTATACAGGGATTACTCACTGTGCAACAATACTTTAAAAATGGAAATACTGCCGAAAAAGCTATGTGCGATACCATTCTGAAAATATGGGAAAATGTTGAGTGGACTTGGTTTCAGCGCGATGGACAACAAAAACTTTTCTGGCATTGGTCGCCTAACTATAACTGGGATATGAATATGGCTGTTAGTGGATGGAACGAAGGATTGATAGTTTATGTGCTGGCTGCTTCATCGCCAACTCATGCCATTACTAAGTCGTTTTACGACAATGGCTTTGCACGCAATGGTGCAATGAAAAATGGCAAAAAATTTCATGATATTACCTTGCCTTTGGGTGAGGACAATGGTGGCCCGCTGTTTTTTGCACACTATTCTTTTCTCGGTCTCAATCCACGTCAACTTTCCGATCAATATGCCAATTACTGGACACAAAATATGGCTCATGCTAAAATTAATTACAAATATTGCCTAGCTAATCCCAAACGAAATTTTGGTTATGGAGCCGATTGTTGGGGTTTAACAGCCAGTGATATTTTAAATGGGTATACTGCTTCATCGCCCAATAACGATGGTGGTACAATAGCTCCAACAGCAGCATTGGCTTCGTTTCCCTATACGCCGGAAGAAAGTATGCGTGCTTTACATTTTTTTTACTACACACTGGGCGATAAAATCTTTGGAGAATATGGATTTAAAGACGCATTCAACCTCAATCAACGTTGGTTTGCAAGTTCGTATTTGGCTATTGATCAGGGACCTATAGTGGTAATGATTGAGAATTATAGAACCGGATTGCTTTGGAACTTATTTATGCAGAACCCGAATGTGAAAAGCGGGCTTACAAAACTGGGTTTCAGCTATTGAAATTATTCGTTGGACTTTCAGCCAAAATTAAAATATAATGTCTTGAAATTTATTTGTTTAACCTCTTTGTCTTTCAAGTAATATCATCATCATCAATCCAAGTACAATACGTTCTTCTTCGTCGTTAACAAATTCGCTTAATTTATCAATTGTAAATTTTCGCCCAAAAAAAGATACTTCTTTTCTCAATCGAACAACCGGAGTCCCATTACTTCGGGTTACAATATACGATGGATGAAAGAAATAACCTGTAAGCATGCCTATAATAGGTAATTCGCCCAACATAGAGTCCATTACTTTTGCCCATGGATTTTCTTCGTGAACAACTAAATCCTGTTGCTGATTTTTATTGAAAATTTCGTAATTAGCTTTCCAAAGCGATGTCCAACCTCTTCTTACAATTCTACCAATTTCAATGCCCATTTTGTTTGTGAAAATATAGGTCGCATTAAAATCAATCCATTTATTGGCTCTTATAGTGTAAATTAAATCAGATCGGGATTCATTTTTAAAAACCTGAACTTCTTCAATTAATCTCAAAAGTTTTTGTCGCACAAAGGCTACAGTGTTTCCATTAGCATCTATGGCAGAAAAAT
>CAMBSB010000116.1 GCA_945870155.1 Paludibacter jiangxiensis
TTAAACGTGCCAAAACTTGTATTCCCGGAATTTATCCAAACCTGATCACCAATCATATAGTTTCCGGCAACATTCGTTACCGAAAGCGACGGATAAGATTGATGCCCTGTTGAAAGGCTCTGTCCGTAGATAATAAAATGTTGAAAATCAATTGAGTTAGCTATTGAACTGCTTTCACTTGCAATTTTCTCGGCATTGATTTCAGTATTCACTGCTATAGTATGTGAATTACTGATTGCCGTGAGTATTAAAAGAAAAATTAGTATAAGTGTGTTTTTCATTAGATGATCTTTACATATACAAAATTATTAGTTACGTATTAAATAATGATTAAATAATGATTAATTCAAAAAAAAAACTGAATTATTTGATAAATGGAGTGAAGAATGTTTTTAATACAATGAAAAAAGCAGAAACCTTTTTTGGATTTCTGCTTTTTTTAAATAAACTAAGCGAGAGCACTAAGTAATGAGAATACAATGATGTGGTCTTACAATTTGTGCTATGTGCTGTATAAATTGTTTTTATTAATTTGTAAATTGCGAAATGGTAAATGCTTTTTACTCCACAATTAGTTTTTTAATTACTTTTTTGTCGCCCGATTCAACAACAATAAGATAGACAGCTTTGGTCATTTTTTTAGAAAAATTAATTTCGGCAGATGAGTTTGTAAATACAGTTTCTTTAAAAACAGTTTGTCCAAGCATATTTTTGATGGATATGGTTGCATTATCATTTAATCCGCTGTAGTCAATTTTCAATTTACCATATTTGTAAGGATTAGGATAAATCGTAACTTTATCACTCATATTTAAATCGTTTAGTCCTGTTGTACTACCAATTATCAATTCGTCAAAGTTTCCTCCACTTGTACCAGTGGCAGTGAGTGTAATGGTATTATTTCCGGCTTCTAAAGCTTGTGTTGTTGTATAGTTCGACCAAGTTGACCATGCTCCTGTAACCGGAAAAACAATAGATGCAATTTTATCAATACCGTTTACTGTTAATTTTAAGTTGCGGGGTCCTGTCATCAATGCATAACGAAACGTCAGGTTATAATCACCATAGTCTGGCGCATAAATTGTCCATTTAATATAATCGTTGGTCATGTTAGTGAAATCGGCAAATCCATCGCCATTGTATCCGGGTTGATTAGATACAACCACAACTCCGCCTAATTCGGCATCTTCTGCCGGATAAACTGTTGTGCTTGGGTTTACAATAAGGTTTACCGAAGCAGTTTTGTTTCCATCTTGTGTGGTGGCAGTTATGGTAGATGTGCCACCGCCTGTTGCCACTATAAACCCATCCGACGAAACGGTTGCAACGGCTGTGTTCGACGATTGCCAGGTGATATTTTTGTTGGTAGCTGTAGTTGGAGTTATCGTTGCCGTAAGTTGTTTGGTTATGTTCAAGTTGAGTTTTACAGTTGTAGGTGTAATTGTGATATTGCTTACCGGTATGGCGCATGTTCCTTCTGGAACGCCACAACCACAAAGGCCGGGCACTAATTTGTTGGGGTCGTTGGGACATAAATCAACCGGTGTGCCAGCTGCTACATAAACCGTTGTGGTGCTGTTAGCATCCACGTTGTAACTTGCATCCACCACATGTACATTTGTTCCGTCAAATTCCTGCAATACAGTTCCGTTTGTAACTGCATACGTGCTGCCTTTAGGAACCACAAAACGCACTTTTCCGCCAAGTACCGGAAATGGAAATTTATTGTCGATAACAACTGAATTGCTGCTTTGCGTACCACTGTTGGCCGAAGCATAGCTTGCTTTTAGTCGGGGAACCCAGCTCGAAGGTACATTTACATCACCACTAGCTTTGGCTTCAATCAAGCCTGTGCCGCCTGCAGGCAAAGAGAAAGTTCCTGTGCTATTATTCACTCTATAAATCATATACTTCATGCCACCTCGTAAGTCATTAGTTGTGTACGAAATACGTGGTCCGCCCGGAGTAATTTCCCATGGATTTCCATTGCCTTGAGCATGTCTGTCGCCCGAAAGGCACAAATTCAGCGGTTTCACATTGTTGATGAAATGAAACATACGGTCGTAACAATGTCCGGCAGTAAGCAGAAAATTTCCACCTGCACCATCTGCATTTAACCACGATATGGCATCATCCACCTGATACTGATATACTTTATTATTGGTTGCAGATAATCCCCAAGCATTGTTCAACATCATAAAACGAGCGCTACCGTACTTAAACGAATGGTTTTGCAATCCCCAATAATCATTCATAAAATCGGAATTTTCCTGATCGGTTCCTTGTGTATAATCGCTTCCATTCAAGCCTTCGTGATCGCCGGCCACAGCAAAGGTAGCTGCGGTAGCTTTCGCCATTCCTATCGTTCCAATGGTGCTTTTACCCAGAAAGTATTCCACTTCACGCTCTGGATGATTGCGCACATTGTACATATTATCGCCCGTTTCAATCAGGATTTCGGCATCCATCAAGTTCGACATTTGTACAATCAAACTTTTCCGTTGCAAAATCACATCACTATCATAACCACCTTGATATAAGTGACCGTCGGAAATATGCGTTATGTAATATTCGTTTTTAAATTCTTTTACAACTTTTACACCACCATACGAAGTAACTACCCCTAAAGATGTATTTATTAATAAGTCATATCGGTCGGCTGGAGTAATTTCAGGCACTTTAATTGATATTTTTTGGTTGTACTTGTTTCCCGATACAGGGTCGAAAGTCCAGCTTCCGGTTGTTATATTCATGTCTGTTCCAGTAATTTCGATAAATTCACTTTTGAATTTTATTGAACTAACAGTTTGATTTGCATCGGCATTGAACCAAATTTCGAATTGTTGACCCGCCTTTACAATGGCTGTTGTGGCACGCCAGGGATAAACAATGTTGGCTGCAAATACCTGAAAAGTAATTCCTGCGATTAAAAGGAAAAATGTAATCGTTTTTTTCATGTGTTTATATTTATTTTTTTAATTGTCACATGGAACTCGCACATAAACAGGCCCTTGTGTGTCAAAGTATATATGTCGTGCTCGTTTCATTATCACTAATTATTTTATATTTACTACTGTTTGAGTGTTTGGATCTAAATCAACCAAAACATCCACTATATGTACATTTTCCCCATCAAATTCCTGTTCTATTTCGCCTTTCGAAACAGTGTATTTTTTAGCTTTTGGCATTACAAAACGAACTTTTGCATCTTCAATAGCAAAATCAAGTTTATTGACAAAGATAGCTGTATTTGAAACACTTGAACCATCATTTACATTTAAATAACTCAAACTGAGTTTGGGTTTATACAAAGCAGGTGTTTTTTGATCGGTTGGATTTTCTATATACACTACTTGTCCGGTTTTACTTCCTACAGGTACACAAGTTCCTGTTTTTCCATCCACTTTGTACAAATTAAATTCCATATTATCTCGTATCGAATTTACAATATATTGAATGGGTTTATTATTAAGCAATGCAGGGTTTTGACTAGCAATATGATGATTATGACCAAACAAGGCAAAGTCAAGTTGAGCAATGCTATCAAAAGCCGGCATTTCTTTGTTGCGTATATGGGCAGTTCCAAGTCTGAAATTGCCTTTTCCTTCTTTTTTTAACCAAGCTTCAGTAGCAGCAATTTGTTGTGTAGGTTTAAAACCATCCCAACCATTATTGATCACCATAAACCTTGCTTTGTTATACTTAAAATTATAGGTTTGCAATCCCCACCAGGTATTCCACCAATCCGATTTCTCTTTGTAAAAGCCTTTTTCATCCAACTTGTCGAAGTCGAAATCATGATTACCTGCTACAGTAAATGTGGCAGCACTTAAGCTATTTAATCCTTTGGTGCTTTGTTTCGCATTTCCTGTAAAAAGCTGATTCATACGGTCTTCGGCGGGTCGATACAAATTATCACCGGTATTAAAAACCAGTTCGGGATTGATAATATTTGCGATATCAACAATGGTAGATATGCGGTTCAAAACAGTTTCGGAACCTTTCTGAAAGGCATGAGCATCAGAAAAATGCAAAATATAATAGCTCGATTTATAGTTTTTAATAACTTTTACTCCGGAAGGCGAGCTTACCAAGCCACTCGAGGTATTCAACACAATATCATACCTATCGGCAGGACAGTTGGCAGGAACTTTAACAGTAATATTAATATTGTAAGTATTCTCCGAAGTGACATCGTATACCCAGCTTCCTTTTTTGATTTTAAAAGATGCATCAACTGTGCTGTAAGGCCCAATAAGCTGCACTGAATTAATGGTTTGCTCCTGGTCAGCATTCAACCACACTTCAAAGCTATCACCACTTTTCACAATAGCTGTTGTGGCGCGCCATGGATACACTATGTTGGCGCACCAAGTAACGAGGCTAAGTAAGAGACAAAAACTGAGGACTGAGAGTTTTTTCATTTTTAAAATTTCATTTTCAAAAAACATCCGCTACTAAACTTTTCGACGAGTTTAGCAGCAGATGTTTACACCAACCTTAAAAAAAACTAACAATTAAAATAAACAACCAATATGTTTTTCTTTCGTAATTTTTATTTTTTACAAATGTAGCGTTGTACAATTAATTTGCGCTTAAATAATACTTAAACAGAAGGTTGTAATCAAATTAAAGAGGCAATAATTGAAAGTTTTTTCAATTATTGCCTCTTTTTCTATATTTGATTAAATTTATGCATAAACTGTTGCTGCATAGAATCTACAAACTCTCAAATCTTCAAATTAAATCTTAATTCAAAATCACTTTCTGTGTACTTAGCCTGCCGTTTACCGAAACCATAACTATGTATGCACCAGCGTTAATGAATGTGTTGATAGTAGTAACAGCACTTGTCATCTGAGCAGTTGCAACAACCTGACCCATCATATTACAAACAGTAATAATTCCTGTGTTGTCGTCGTTATTTTTCACTATCAGTTGGTTGGCTGTATTTTTGTACACAACTAATGAGTTGTTTACTGTGTTTTTAAGTCCTGCAATAGTAGCATATTCATAGGCACCTGCTGAGCAATTTACTGCTGGTCGATTACGACCAATTTGGTCGGTCATAACTGCCGGAGTTAATCCCGATAAATAGGAAGTTAAACCATAACCAATAGCTTCTGAAGCAGCTAATAGTGGGAAATAATTTTTATCTTCGTTAAATACACCTAGTTTCGCTTTGTAAGAATTAACAATGCTTCCATTTAATTCAAAAACATAGTTGGTCTTATTCAATGGAAATTGTGTTTCAAAATCGACATTCTTACAGCTACCGATAAGCGAATTTTCAATAATTAGTGTTGTACCTGCTACATAGTTAGGTGTTTCAACAAATGTTACGGGGTCAACAATATTTTCCATTCCTAAGTCAGCATAATCGGCAGCGCTTGTCATATTGGCATCAACAGCAGTATTGTTTTCAACAATACAGTTTTGAATTCGACGAATACCTGCGGCCGTAGCTTTTAAGAAACGTATACCTGCACCACTTGCACCTGTTGTACCTGATACTTTATTGCCACTAACTGTACAGTTAATCAGATTTAATTGCGAATTAACCAACAAACCATTAACGGCTATAGCGCCACCAGCAGTTCCGCCTGCCTGATTGCCTTTAAATGTAGTATTGATAAAAGAAAGATTTTCAGTACCACCGGTAAGCACGTTATTAATAAATATTGCGCCTCCTTGTCCATTTGCATTTAATGTTGAATTATCAACAAAAGCACAATTAATTATCTTTAGATTTGTAGGCATAGCAACAGTTTCACCAATCCAAACTGCACCGCCCTGATTTTCGGCTTTATTGTTTTTAAACAATGAGTTTTTAATATCTAAATTTAATGGACCAGCGGTTGTAGATGTAGGATAAGAATAAATAGCTCCACCTACTGTAGTAGTTGTTGCACTTAGGTCGTTATTTTCGAATAAACAACTATCCATTACAACATTACCTGCCTGAATATACAAAGCTCCACCTTTTAAAGCTGTGTTTCCTGTGAATGAACATTTTTTCACTGTAGCTGTACCGTGAACAATTGATAAAGCTCCACCAGCTTTTAAAGTAACAGTCGCAGTTCCAACGTTACCTTGATTTCCTACATTGGTAGTAAAATCACAGTTTTCGATTACAGCAGCAGAAGCAGAAGCCCCTCTAAAGTAAAGTGCTCCACCACCTGAAGCATCGTTACTTTTTCCGTTTTTGAACGTAAGATTTTTATACGTAATTACTGTTCCTGTACCCGAACCATGGTCATGACGAATAATACAACTTGAATTGTTTCCATCAAAACCACAAGTTGCTTTGTCATCACCAATAAGAGTTACTGAACGTGTTAGCGGAATAATACCTAAATGGCCATACGTAACTCCCCCTACTACTGAACCAACATTCCAAGTATTGTAAACCAAAGTAGTTCCTACAGGAGTATAAACTGATGTTCCGGTGATATTAATATCAGGTCTTGTCCCGGCTTTTGTTGGCTCTTCGTTGATATTAATCATGTTCATAACATGAATAACATCACCAGCCAAAGCTTTTGTAAATGCCATCGATAAAGTTTTAACTGGAGCACCTGAGCTAAGTCCGTCATTTGAATCGCTACCTGTATTCGACAAATAAATATCGGCTGCCGAAGCCAATGTTACAGAAACGCTCATAAGAAGCGTAAAGGCTGCTTTAAAAAAGAAATTGTGTTTCATAATGATTATTTTTAAAATGATTAATGTTTTGGAAAAACGATAGTTCAACACCAGTGTTTAATGTTGAACTATCGTTATTATTTTTTAAAAAATTATTTTTGTTGAACGGGTTTTACCTTCAATATTTACTAATACCAAATATGCTCCTGTAGCAAAATCTTTGTTGATAGTAGTTGTTGAAGCAATAAGTGCTTCACTTGCAATTCGTTGACCCATTGCATTATAAACACTTACAATTCCTGTTTTTAGAGATGCATTGTTAATTACAAGTTGGTTGTTCGCATTTTTGAATATACTTACAGCAGTTGTAGGATTGTTTACAGCAGTTGTACCTGTAGGCGTTACAGCATTACTTGCTACACTCTCCGGGCTATCGCCATTTGCATTTACAGCCATAAGTTTTACAGTATATTCGGTATTATTGGTTAAGCCTGTAATTACAATTGGGCTTGTAGTTGAAGCAGGATCAAGGGCAATGAAAGAACCACCATTCAGCGAATATTTGTAATTAGTTACATTTGAACCTCCTGTAGCAGCACTTTTAAACGTTACCGAAACCTGACCATCGCCAGCTGTAGCAGCAATAGCTGTTGGAGCAGAAGGAGTGGTTGTTGGAACTGTTGCAGCTTCCACTGCACCTGCATGATTAGTAGAACCAACTGTACGTATATTACCTAATTGATCTTTAGTTGAATAAGGAGTAAGAAAAGTTGAATTACCATAACCAATTGCAGCAGAGCCTGTGTAAAGAGAAAAGCTGTTAGTTGTATTGCTAAATGGTGCTAAACCGGCTTTTAAATCATTTGTGGGTGAAGTGGGTGTTAAATATCCTAATTGTGATGATATAACATTTCCAGCCGGTACTCTTGTATTGTCAGAAATATGTGCACCAATAAATGAATTTTCGATTTTTATATAACCGGGAACAGTGGTTGATGTTCCAGTTTCAGGAACAGTTGGGGAAGCCGCAGAAAGATTTAAATCGCTGTAAACACCTGCGGTTGTTGTATTGTTTTCAATAATAGAATTTTTGATATATAAATTACCAATATTGTTATTTCCTGTATTAACATAATTTATTCCTGCTCCATTTCCTGATGATCCCGCAGTAGTGTTTTCAGAAACAGTACAATTAATGATATTCATATTCGTATATCTCATGGCTTTAGCGCCTAAGTTTATTGTTCCACCATTGCTTGCTGTAACAACTTTGTTTTTGCTAAATGTACAGTTGATAGCATTAAATGTAGTATACTCACTTGCGGAACGAATAAATATTGCTGAGCCACCAGTATTTTTCGCTTCATTTGCAATAAACGAGCAGTTTTCGAACTGAATAATACTTGGAACTGTTGTAGTTCCAGCAGCCCAGGTTTGAACATAAAAGGCCCCCGCTTTATCAGCTTTGTTATTAGAAAATACACAATTTTTAAAATAAGTACCTGCATTACTTGTACCATTAACTGCTATGGCAGCTCCTGTTATACCTGTATGGCCAGAAACCACATTGTTATCGAAAACAACATTTTCAGCCATTATATTACCATTTGTCATTAAAATGGCACCACCTGCATACGCTAATGAAGTTTGTGTCGAAATAATGGCGCCATTTGCTAACTTCAAATCTTTGAGAGTAAGGGTGTAAGCAGCCGACAAAGTAAAAAAACGCGTTGTGTTTGCTCCAGAAGTTCCATTAAAACCATCTGAAGTAGCAGCTGTTCCCATAATAGTTAAACTTTTCGCAATCGTAATTCCTGTTTTGTTTGTTGTAGAATTTCCCGTTACAAGTGGTGTAAAGCTTGTATTTGCTGGGTCGCTCCACATATCAATCATACCCGAAACGTGAATAATTTGGGTAGCATCAGCTGATGCAACTGCTGCTGTTTGCGCTTTACTAAACGAAGCCCAAGGTAAGGCCATAGAACCGTCGCCAGTTGCATCACTTCCTGTTGAAGCAATATACCAATCGGCTGCATAACTAAAGGTAAATAATCCACAAAATAAAAATGTGAATACTGTTTTTAGAAAGTAATTTTTTTGCATAACAAATTTGTATTAAATGAGATTAATTGAAAATTATATTTTACGACAAATGTATAAGTCTGCGCTTAATTTGGACTTAATTTATAATTAATTTAGAGCTTATTTGAATAAAAAATTGGCTATAACTGAATGAATTTTCAATTATAGCCAATTTATTTTTATATTACTCAAGAAATTGAGTACATTATAATTAAATTCTCTTTTTAGCTGTGCCGTGGGTTTTTACCATTTCGGCTTTTCCTTCGTCCGAAATTTGTTTTTCAAATTCGGTAAAATAAGCCCTTAGTTTTTTTATTACTGGAATAAATGCCGTGGAATTGATTTGGTTTGTCACTTCGTATTTATCGCTTTTACGCTCAAAAAACATATCGCCAAAATTACGATAATCGCGTGATGCAGCAGCTTTGGTTGGGTCGAGCATAATGCCCAATTTATAGTCTTTAGTTATTACCGATGCCTGACTGTAGTTTTCGGAAACAATGTACTTTCGCGTGGTCGGCTTTTTTGCTGTCAGGGTTTTTGCCAACGAAATGCCTTGAAGTTTATAATCACTCTTTGGTTGTTTACTTCCAGTGAGTTCCATGATGGTTGGATACAAATCAATTAAACCCACCAGATCATCATTTTTATATCCGGCCGGAAATTTTCCTTTCCAGAAAAACATCAATGGCACTCTAAGTGTCTCTTCGTACACATTATGCCCCAAAGCAGCTTTTTCAATCATACCATGACCACCTACAAAATCGCCATGATCGGATGTGTAAATAATAATGGTATTTTCTGCCATTCCATTTTTTTCCAATTCAGCAAAAATGTCACCCACCCTAGCATCAATTTCGGAAACTAATGCATAATAGGCGCCAATATAATCGCGGTACAATTGTTCATCTTCGGCTGCCAATCCCAAGCACCATATACCGGTTTTACTTTTACGCAAAGCCGAAAGCATAGGAGGAAGTTCATCGGCAGGTTGGAGCATGGACTCAGGCATTTTTATTCCATCATTTTGCAAGGTGCCTTTGCCCCATTTCGTAATGTCGTATTGTGACATATATTTTGGTAGTGGGTTATAAGGTTGATGCGGACGATAAAAGGAAGTGAAACAGAAAAATGGTGTACCACTTTTTTTGTGATTGCGAATAACATCCAGTGTAAGTTCGGTTGAATATGCCTCCATAGTCCTATTTTCGGGCAATCGTGTTGTGCGAGTACCCATTTTTGCTGTGGGGAATTTGGTGCCTGCTTTCGTATTTCCTTCCGGATATTTTCCAAACTCAGCTGCCCAATCTTCGCCAAATTCATCAGCTAAACCTTGATTTTCAATCCAGTTAACATAATTCTCGTCGGGCGATTCCTTTGCAATATGGCTTTTGTGATTTGTCCAACCCAAATTAGCACCCGAATCGAGATGTCGTTTGCCAAAAGCGTAAGTATCGTAACCATTCGCTTGCAATGCAGCTTGAAGCGAAATTGCATTTTTAATCACATTAGTTGTTAGTGGAGCATTATCCAAAGCACCTATAGTGCGTGGGTAAAGTCCGGTAAAAAGCGACATGCGCGAAGGTGCCGAAATGGCATTTTGACAATAAGCACGATTAAATACCACTCCTCCCTTTGCCATTGCATCGAGATTTGGTGTTTTTACATCCGCATGACCTTGATAGCCAAACACATCGGCATTGTGTTGATCGCTGAATATTAAAATTACATTCGGCTTTTGGGATGATGCTGTCTTTGCTTTTATGGATGTAATGGCTGAAAATGCTACGAGAGATAGTGTAATATTGAATTTAAGCTTAGTTGAATTCATTTTTAATAAATTTAAATTAACAAATTTCGAATTGTGGTTTTAAAGATGTTGGTATTAAATATCCCCTTTTGGGGCTTGGGGTTATTTCTTTTACCAATTATCAGTTCTGAATGAAGGCACCGGAATTCCCGAAATTCCAAATACACTTGCTTCGGCATAATTTTTATAGGCATATCGAACGGCTACGGGATTCGGCACTTTATCGCTCGAAACGGCAAGACGGGCAGTTTTGGTTTCAATCTCCGCATTTGCCGGATAAAAAACCTTATCAGCACCTGCTATTTCGAATCCCTTCAGTTCAGTCCACATGGGGCAAACTCCACGCTCAGCATTTGAAAAGTTAATGTAAATTTTCTGCTCTTTTTTCTCCATCGATTTGTACATCGGAGTGGCATAATCTATCCCTTTTATCTTGTATGTTGCACCCAATGCCCATAATGCTAAGCGTTCACCAATGGTTTCTTTATTTATAGGATGTATAAAATTTATGTTCCCTATGTCGAGCGTTGATACCATACCTGAGTTAGGTATTTCTGCCATATTCTGAGATTGTACCTCGCGTAATCGCGCAGCCGATGTGCTGTCGGCATTATCGTATTTATAAGGGGCAATTTGCACATAGTAAAACGGAAATTCACCCACATTCCACAGTGAACGCAAATCACTTACAAATGCAGGCATCAGCTTGGCATATAAATCAGGTTTCAACCTATTACTTTCGCCCTGATACCACAAAAATCCTTTTATTGTATAATTTAAAAATGGAGCAATTTTTGCATTATACAACACACAAGGTGTTTGTTGCGGGTTTTTTACTTCTATGTCGTTATCCAAAATGGAAAGATCGAACTCCTTGAAATTTTGTATTGCTTCTCTGCTCATCCAGGCTTCTACTGCCGAACCACCCAAGGATGATACGATAATACCTACAGGAACTTCGAGTACTTCTTGTACATATTTTGCAAAGTAATAAGCCGCTGCACTGGTAACAGCCACATTTTCGGGACTATTCACTGCCCAACTGCCTTTACAATCGACTTGCGGCTGTTTACTTATTTGTCGGATTCGTTTTCCGTCAATTACATCGGCGTTGAAAATACGAATAGGAATACTCGGTTTTGCTTTTGCAATTACATTATTTCCTCCTTTTGTGGGTTGACGGTCAAATCCTTGCATGGGCATTTCCATATTCGACTGACCGGAGCAAAACCATACTTCGCCAATAAGTATATCAGTAAGAATGGTTTTTTCACCTTCGTTAAATGTTATTTGGAATGGACCACCGGCTGAGGGAGTATTCACTTTTTGTAACCAGTTTCCTTTGTCATCCGAAGTTGTGGAATAGGATTTTTTATCCCAACTAGTAGTGATTTTTATCTTAACATTGGGATTTGCCGAGCCCCACAATTTTACCTCAGTTTTTTGTTGTAACACCATATTATTGGCCAATATGGACGGTAATTTTACTTTTGCTTGCGTATTAAAACACAGAAACGAAACAATAAGCAAAGCAAGAGAAAGTTTGCATTTAAAATTCATTATTTTTGATAATTAAGATTGAAAATACTTATACAAAAACGCTACAAGAGCAGTCACAAAAAAACCAAGAAAAAAAGCAATCATGGTTCCGAGGGTTTTCGAATAGCCTTGTGGTGATAGATTTCCACTTTCATCTATACGTTTAATAACCGGGTATAATTTCCAGAAAAAAGTAGAAATTGAAAATATTAAAGCAACCAAACAAAAGATTTTGGTAAGAATTGATCCGGTAAGAATAACTACTACCAACAAAAGGATGAATATCAGCTTTGTACCTGCTATCCAATTAATTAGGTACTTGATAAATGCATGTACTTCGGGGTCGCATTTCGATTTTTCGAATGCATCGAAAACACCAACACCATTTCCTTTTGTGGTATTCGGAAATTTGTAAAGAATAATCACATTCAGCGATTCTAAAATAATAAATAATGTCATTGCAATTGATAATCCGTCCATAATAGTGTGAATTTTTAATTGTAAAAAATTTAAACTCCGAAGATAAATAAAATATCCAACAAATCCAGTCTTTACTCTTTTATATTTGCTCTTTAATCTAAATTCGACAAAGGCCTATCTTCCACTTTTTATTCCAAATTCTTTATTTGGTTTTGCGCCCATATAAAATTTCAAAGTACCTCCACGCATCATGTCGTTGTGCGAAATAGATAATTTTGAATAGCGTTTTCCATTTCGTTCAACTTTCTGAATATAAATATTTTCAGGACTGTTATTTACTGCTTCAACAGTAAACTTTTTTTGTCCAGGCAAATTAATAGATGCTTTATCGAACAAAGGGCTGCCAAAAATATAATCGCCAGATGCTGGAAAAACAGGATAAAAACCAAGTGCTGAAAAAATATACCAAGATGACATCTGTCCGCAATCTTCGTTTCCAATCACACCGTCAGGGTCATCGTGGTAAAACTCTTTCAAAATGCAACGGACTTTTTCGGCCGTTTTCCATTGCTGACCGGAGTAGGAATACAAATAAGCTATGTGGTGACTTGGCTCGTTACCATGTGCATACTGACCAATTAGACCTGTTATGTCTGAAAGCATTTCGGTATCATCAGGCGTATTTAGGCTAAAAAAGCTATCTAATCGTGCATTGAAAACATCTTTTCCGCCCAAAAATTTTACTAATCCTGAAGCATCTTGTGGAGCTAACCACAAATACTGCCAGGCATTACCTTCGGCATAGTCAGCCGCCCAAGGCTTTGTCGATTTGAAAGGGTCAAAAAGTTCACTCCTTGTTCCATCGGCTTTTATACCTCTGAAAAATCCAACTGATTTATCGTAAAAGAGTTGGTAATTTTTCGCACGCATGCTGAAATATTTATAGTCGTCTTTTTTACCCAAAGCTTTTGCCATTAATGCAATACTACCATCGGAAATTGATAATTCCATAGCCTGAGCTACTGTACGTATAGATGAAGCATCCGAAGGGATGGCTTTTAAAACTTTTGCATCTGATGGAATTACCTTGAAATCTCTCAAATAGTTAAGCCCACGTAAATCAGACATAGCAGTTTTTCGGAGTGCTTGATAAGCGCGTTCTGCATCAAAGCCTTTAAATCCTTTCAGATATGCCTCGGCTACAATTTGCAAACTAGAAATTCCGGTCATACATTCTGTTTCGTAACCATTCAGATGCCAAATTGGCATAAAACCTTGCTGATCGTTGATAGCCAACATGCTATTTACAAAATCATTAACTCTGTCGGGAGCAAAAATCGTATACAGACTATGTGCAGCTCGGTAGGTGTCCCAAGTCGAAAAAACAGAATAATTTTGGAAACCGGGTTTGGTATAAACCTTATTGTCAGCACCTTGATAATCACCATTATTATCGTTGAAAAGCGAAGGGTGAATTAAGGCATGAAAAAGTGCAGTATAAAAAATGCGCTTATCCGATTCGTTTTTAGTTTCAATTTCAACGCGAGCGAGCTCTTTGTTCCATTTTGAATCCGCTTGTTTTGCAATTGTGTTGAAGTCCCAACCCGGAATTTCGGCAGTAATGTTGGCAAGCGCATTGTTTGCACTTACGGGCGAAATACCCACTTTAAGTTGTACAAAATCACCTTGTTCAAAACTGATTACTCCTTTTACTGACAACCCTTTTCCTTTTTTTTCTTCTAACGGTTTATCGTCATTGTATATAATAAGGTTTTTTAATGGCTTTGATGAACGGATTGCAAAAAATACTTGTTGCTCCTTCGCCCAACCGGATGAGTGACGATAACCTTTGAGGGTGTATTCGTCGACTTGTTCCAAATAGGTATCAGTACTTTTGTCGTTAATTCCTTCTTTGAGGTCAATTATAACATGTGCATTTATGCCTTTTGGGAATTGATATTGATGAAACCCAACCCTTTCTGTTGCCGTTAATTCAACAGACACGCCATTATCCATTTTTACGGCATAATATCCGGGTTTGGCTGTTTCGTTTTTATGACTGAAAGTGGAAAGATAACCGTTGTATGGATACTTTTGTACCCCCTTGTCTAATTTCACATCGCCGGTAAAGGGCATAATCAGCACATCTGCCAAATCGCCAATACCCGTTCCGCTCAAGTGCAATTGAGAAAAACCAATAATAAGACTGTCGGAATAATGGTAACCCGAGCACCAATCCCAGCCTTTGTATATATTGTTTGGACCAATTTGTACAGCGCCAAAAGGCACACTTGCTCCTACAAACACATGTCCATGTCCACCAGAGCCTATAAAGGGGTCAACATAATCGCACATGTTGGCAGTTTTTTCAACAGAATTTTGACACGTCACAAATAAAACTACTGACGATAATAACAGCGTGATAATACTTTTTCTCACAATATTGATTTTAATGTTATACAATTGAAGTACAAACATAATGACAATGGATTAAAATTGAATTAATAAATGCTTAATTGCAAGAAAACAAACCTGTTATTTTTAAAAACCTTTCAAAAACTAAGAAAATAATTACTTTTACATCATAAATTCAACTTCATGCTAGTATGGAATCAACAAAAAAACTTCTCTTGATATTTTCGGTAGTGTTCGGTATTTCATTTCAAATTTGTTCAAAAACGCCTCGTGCAAACTTTATGTTTGTGCAACTAACTGATATCCAAATGGGGATGATAAGCAATAACAAAAACTATGATGAGGAAGAGCTGTTGTATAGTCTGGCAATAGATGAGATAAACAAGTTAAAACCAGCCTTTGTTGTTATTACAGGCGATTTTGTAAATAACAGAACGGACACCAACCAAATAAAAGCTTTCAAACAACTTACTACATTAATCAGCAAAAGAATTCCGGTATATTTAATTCCAGGAAATCACGATGTAGGCCAAATGCCTGGTAAAGAGAGTCTTGATTTCTATTTCAAACATTATACATCCGATAAATTTGAGTTTGAATATAAAGGCCTGCAATTTATTGGCATCAATAGTAGCCTTATCAACTCAGGAACTGAAGAGGAAAAAGTACAATTAAATTGGTTGAAAGAAAAATTGTATGGTATAAAAAAAAGGATAATATTCAGTCATCATCCATTTTTTATTGCTGATATCAACGAAAAGGACAACTATTCCAATATCCCATTGCAAAAACGATTAGACTATATGCAATTATTTAAAAATCATGGAGTTAAAATGATATTTGCCGGTCATTACCACAACAATTCTATAGCACAATATGATGGTATAGAAATGATTACAACAACGGCAGTTGGCAAACAATTAGGAAAAGTTGAATCAGGGTTTAGAATAGTTAAAGTTTATAAAGATAGTATCCAAAGTTTTTATAAAAAAATTGAAAGAATAAAATAGCAGGTAAAAAAAAATACTCAGCAATGAATCACTACAACTAATAAACTGATTAAAAGCAATGTATAACAAGAAAATGTAAATTTATATCAAGTCAAGGTACTTTAAAGCTACTTTTTAATTATCCATTTATTATCTTGCAATTCATAAATCAAGGCTTTTTTCTCTATAAAAGGTAATACAATCTTTTTTTCCTCAACGCTCATAGTTTCAATAGAATAATTTTTAGCAATTATATTTTCACCTTCAAAATTTAAAGCTACAAAACTGTTATCCATAAGTTTAGAAATCCAGATTTTATCAATTTCTTCATTATCAAAAATATCCTTTTTAAGCCATTCATCAGCTTTTGGTATTAAAAACTCGAGGGACAACTTTTTCCACTGTGAATTATAAAAACTGATTCTGGAATGTTGGATTGGAGTCAAAATAGTGTTGATTAGGGCTATTGTTTTAATAGAATCTGACCTATTTAAAATTTTAATTTCCAACTTACTGTTTTTTGTTGTATTTACTACAATATGTTGATTAATTGAATCGTAAAGCTCCAGTTTTGCATAATTTCCAAATTTATTTTTTATACTATCTTGCTGATTTGCTTTATAGTATTCTATCATTTCAAAACGATTTTGTTTACTTAAAAGCGGTATTAAGTTTTCAGGTAATTCTAAAAATAATTTCTCAACACTTTGTCCAAAAGCAGGAAATGTAAGAAAAAACAGGAAATATAAAATAATTGTTTTATTCATTTTCTGACACACTATCATTAATTTGTTTTTTCTTATTTTTAAACGTTATAAAATTCCAGTAATACTTCAACATTTCACTTACTGTTTCAAATTCTTCTTTATAAACAAAACCAACACC
>CAMBSB010000117.1 GCA_945870155.1 Paludibacter jiangxiensis
GAAATCGCTTGAAATAAAGAAAAATATAAGCTTGAAAAATTACAATCCTGACTCGTTGTTTCTGAAATTCGACCAACAAGAAATGGAAACTGCGTCTTCATTTGCTCTTGCAAATGCCAATGAAATAAAAAGTCAGGTTGATGTAAACAGAATGATGTTAGGAGATAAAGTATATATTAACCGACATAAAATTGAATGGCATCGCAAATTTACTTTGTCGTTTGCTTGTTTAATTTTCTTTTTTATTGGAGCACCCTTGGGAGCCATTATCCGTAAAGGCGGTTTAGGTATGCCGGTAGTAACCTCGGTAATCATGTTTATATTTTATTATATTATTGATAATACAGGTTTTAAAATGGCTCGCGAAGGCTTGTGGACAGCATTTGAAGGTACATGGTTAAGTTCATCAGTTTTGCTTCCATTGGGTATTTTCTTAACATACAAAGCTGCTACTGACGCTACACTCTTTAATTTTGAAGAATATACTAAAATCTGGAATAAAATAAAAGATAAAACACTGTCAATCATAAACAAATAGAACTATTAAAGGATAGCAAATATCAAGAAAATAAATAGCTTGAGTAGTAATTTAGCATTGAATATTAGTGCAATGGCTACAATTCTAAAATTTATATTTCAAAAAAAACAAAATTAGAATGGAAAAAATTTTAAATAACATAGAGGACGCAATTTTAGATATAAAAGAAGGCAAATTTGTAATTGTAGTTGATGATGAGGATAGAGAAAATGAAGGTGACTTTGTATGTGCTGCAGAAAAAATGACTCCGGAAATGATTAATTTTATGATTACTCATGGACGTGGATTAGTTTGTGCCCCCATTACCGAAGAACGTTGCGAAGAATTGGAATTAGAAATGCAGGTTGAAAAAAACACATCAATTCATTCTACCCCATTTACCGTAAGTATCGACAAATTAGAAGGTTGCTCAACCGGCGTTTCTGCAGCCGATCGTGCAGCTACATTCCGGGCTTTGGCCGACTCTACATCAAAACCTGAAACATTTGGTCGTCCCGGACATGTTTTCCCACTCAGAGCACGCAGTAAAGGAGTATTACGACGTGCCGGACACACCGAAGCAGCTGTGGATTTAGCTCGCTTAGCCGGTCTTTATCCGGCCGGAGCGTTGATTGAAATTATGAACGAGGATGGTACAATGTCCCGTTTACCTGAATTGATAGAAATTGCTGAAAAATTTGATTTGAAAATTATTTCAATAAAAGATTTAATTGCATATAGACTTGAAAATGAATCATTAGTTGAGAAAGGTGATAAAGTAAATATGCCAACTGCGCATGGACACTTTAAACTGATACCTTTCCGTCAGGTTTCAAATGGAAAAGAACATGTGGCATTAATTAAAGGTGAATGGGAAAAAGATGAACCTGTATTAGTGAGGGTTCATTCCTCATGCATGACGGGTGATATTTTTGGTTCAATGCGTTGCGAATGCGGCGAACAACTTGAAAAAGCCATGGAAATGATAGAAAAAGAAGGTAAAGGAGTTATTGTCTATATGAATCAGGAAGGTCGTGGTATTGGATTGATGAATAAAATTAAAGCTTATAAATTACAGGAAGAAGGTATGGATACTGTGGATGCTAATTTACATCTTGGTTTCGATGCCGATGAACGCGATTATGGAGTTGGTGCTCAAATTTTAAGAGAAGTTGGAGTTACAAAAATCAGATTATTAAGCAACAATCCCGTTAAACGTATTGGTCTTGAAGCATATGGCTTGTCTATCATCGAAAATGTTCCTATCGAAGTTACTCCGAATAAATTCAATTCTTTTTATATGGAAACTAAAAAGAATCGCATGGGACATGATTTGAAATATTCCAAATAAAACAATAATTTATTAAAATAACAATGAAAACTGCCTTAGTAACCGGTGTTACTTCCGGTTTCGGAAAAGCATTTGCTTTGAAATTAGCAAATTTAGGTTATCGATTAATTATTACAGGTCGAAGAGCACAGAGATTAGAAGAGTTATGCTTGTATTTAAGAACCGAATTAAATACACAGGTTATTTCATTGTGTTTTGATGTTAGAGACCGCGAAGCATGTAAAAAAGCTTTTGAGTCAATTCCAGCCGAATTTGCAGAAATTGACTTATTAGTAAACAATGCAGGACTGGCAGCAGGCGCCTTAGCTTTCGACGAAAGTGAAATAGATGATTTTGAACAAATGATAGACACCAATGTAAAAGGACTATTATATATGACCAAATTAGTAATTCCGGGCATGATAAAACGCCAAAAAGGTCATATTGTCAATATATCATCAATTGCCGGATTAGAAGTTTATCCAAATGGAAGCGTATATTGTGCTTCTAAACATGCAGTTAATGCCATTACCAAAGGTTTAAGAATTGATTTGGTAAAATATGGTATTAAGGTAAGTTCTATTTCTCCGGGCGCAGTTGAAACTGAGTTTTCATTAATTCGATACAAAGGAGATGAAGAAAAAGCTAAAAAAGTATATGCCGGTTTAATTCCATTGAATGCCGATGACATTGCAGAGGCATTAGAATTTATTATTACCAGACCTGAACATGTTAATATTGTTGACATTCAAATAAACCCTAAACAACAAGCAAATACCTATATTTCGCACAGAGAATTGTGATTATTGAGGAAAAAAGCTATTCTGGTTTAGTTTTTTAGAGTAAAAATCTATTTTTCTCAAACAAATATAAAATAATCAAAAAAAAATACTTATTTTTGTGTGTGCTTTTTATATATCTTTAAAAAAACACAAAAACATGGTTATATAATGACCATAAAAAATTTATAAACAAACTCGTTGAAAATGAACCCACTTGATTTAAACAAGGAATCTGAAAATGTAAACAATGAAAATTCATTAGTTACAGAACAAACACAGTTAACTGAAAATGCTATTGTTGTTGAAGAAAAAGCTATCGAAATAGTTGAAATCCCTTCAATCGAAAATGTAGCTGAAATTATTACAGAAAAAATTGTGATACCGGAAAAGGAGAAACCTAACTATAACTTATTCACAAAAAACGAATTAGTTGAAGCATTACATTCCCTGATAGACCAAGAGGTATTAAAAATTAAAGACGAGGTAGAACTAATAAAGCAATGTTTTTATAAAAAATTAAAAACAGAAGTTGAAACACAAAAAAATCAATTTATTGAAGAAGGTGGTGAAGTTGAAAATTTCGTACCGGTAAAAGATGAATTAGAAGAAAAATTAAAAGATCTATTAAACGACTATAGAGTTAAAAAAGCAGCTCAAACTGCAATAATTGAGCAAGAAAAAGAGACAAATCTGATTCAAAAAAACCATATACTTACTCAAATGAAAGTTTTGGTTGAAAGTAACGAAGATGTTTCGGCTCATATTAAAACTTTTCGCGAATTGCAAAACAAATGGAAATTGATAGGACAAGTTCCGGCCTCAAATTCTACTGAACTTTGGAAAAACTACAATTCGTGTCAGGAATCGTTTTGGGATTTAGTGAAAATCAACAATGAACTTCGCGAATATGATTTCAAAAAAAATCTTGAAATTAAAACACAACTTTGCGAAGCTGCCGAAAAACTAATCAATCATAGCGATACTGTTTCAGCCTTTAAAAACCTGCAAAAGTTGCACGAAGATTGGCATGAATCAGGACCTGTGTCACGCGATTTACGCGAAACACTTTGGAATAGATTCAAAGACGCATCAACAATAATTAACAAAAGACATCAAGATTATTTTGATACAGTTCGCAAGTTAGAAAATGATAATTTTGAAGCTAAAAACGCATTGTGCGACAAATTAGAATCGATTGATTATAAGGCTTTGAACAATTATAAAGCATGGGAAGATGCCACTGCAAGTATTATACAACTCCAAGAACAATGGAGATCAATTGGTTTTGCTCCACGCAAAGTGAACCAAAAACTTTTTGAACGTTACCGCAAAGCATGTGATGATTTTTTTGCTGCAAAAAAAGTTTTCTTCAAAGCATCAAAAGATGTTCTAAATGAAAATTTGGATAAAAAGAAAGCACTTTGCATAGCTGCCGAATCGCTGAAAGACAGTAAAGAGTGGAAAGAAACTTCGGATAAATTTGTTCAACTTCAAAAGGAATGGAAAAATACCGGTCCTTTGGCAAAAAGGAATTCAAACGATTTGTGGAAACGATTTATTGAGGCTTGTGATTATTTTTACGAACAAAAAGCAAAAAACTCTTCGGGTCAAAATGAAGCTGAATTGCAGAATTTAGCCAAGAAGCATGAGCTTATTGAAAAAATAAATAAACTGAAAAAAGCAGAAAGTCCAACAGAATCATTAACTAATTTACGTGCTTTAATGGCTGAGTGGAACGAAATAGGTTTTGTTCCATTTAAAGAAAAAGACAAGATACACAATGAGTATCGTGCTGCAATCGACAAACAATTTGAGACTTTAAATATTGATTCTTCGCAACGTAGATTGGATAATTTTAAATCAAACATCCAAAAAATGTCCGGGAGAAACGACAAAACAATTAATCGTGAGCGCGAAAAATTGTTAGGTGCTTATGAGCATTTAAAATCCGAAATTTCAACTTACGAAAACAATATTGGATTTTTAAGTACGTCATCAAAAAAAGGAAGTGTGATAATTAAAGAAATGGAACGAAAAATTGAAGCCCTTAGAGAAGAAAGGAAACTCATTGAAAAGAAAATTAATTTAATAGACGAAAGCATCTAATAAACTAACAATAAATAGATTAACCCCTAATTGAACAAATCAGTTAGGGGTTTTATTGTGCCAAAAAAAAAATCTTTCGGTATTTTATACCAAAAGATTTTTTTCTTTTTAATTTTCAAGCTAAAAGTTTAATACGCCCATTTAAGCCAAACTGAACCCCAGGTAAAACCAGCACCAAAGGCTGTTAGGATAATATTGTCACCTTTTTTGAATTTCTTTTCGGCTTCCCAAATACATAATGGAATACTTGCAGCCGAAGTATTACCAAATCTTTCGATATTGATAATTACTTTTTCGTAAGCAACACCGGTACGATTAACCACTGCATCAATTATTCTCAAATTAGCTTGATGAGGTATTAACCAAGAAATATCTTCCGATTTCAGGTTGTTTTTATCCATGATATCGCCCGACACGCCTGCCATGTTGGTTACAGCATGTTTAAACACATTTTGACCTTCCTGATACACTCCATGTTCACTTCTATCAATCGTTTCGTGTGAAGACGGATAAGCAGAACCCCCGGCTTTTAACATGAGATGTTTTCCGCCTGCCCCATCAGTAAAAATCAAAGAGTCTAAAACTCCCAATTCTTCGGTTGAAGGTTCCAACAAAACAACTCCGGCACCATCACCAAACAAAGGTGCTGTTGTTCTGTCGTTGTAGTTGGTTATTGATGACATTTTTTCGGCACCAAATACTAAAACTTTTTTGTATTTTCCCGATTCAATGAAACTTGCAGCATTGCTTAAGGCTACAATAAATCCTGAACATGCTGCTTGTAAGTCGAAAGCCAAAGCATTCTTAATGCCTAGTTTTTCGGCAGTCATTGCTGCACACGAAGGGAAAATATGATCGGGGGTAGTTGTTCCAACTATTATCAGGTCAATTTCTTCAGGTTTAGTGCCTGTTTTAGTAAACAATTCTTCAGCCGCCTTAGCTGCCATATACGAAGTGCCTGTGTTAGGCTCTTTTAATATTCGGCGCTCTTTAATACCAACACGCGAGGTAATCCACTCATCACTCGTGTCCATCATTGCACTAAGTTCGTGGTTGTTCAGAATGTATTCTGGTACATAACCTCCTACACCTGTGATAACTGCATGAATTTTTGACATAATTAAATTTAATATATTTACATAAAAATCAAGCCCAAAGTTTTATACTTGGGCTTAACTATTTTAAATTCAAAATAAAGAACATTCAATATTAAACTGTAGCTAATTTTTCTATAGCTAATTTACCTCTGTAATATCCACATTCACCACATACAGTGTGATAAATATGCGATGCACCGCAGTTTGAGCATGTTGCTAATGTTGGTGCTTCTGCTTTATAATGTGTTCTTCTTTTTCTAGCTCTTTGTTTCGAAATTTTTCTCTTAGGATGTGCCATCTTGTTATTATTTAATTGTTTTCAGTTATGTTTTGCAAACCGTCCCATCGCGGGTCTATTTGTGTATCTTCTATTTCAAAATCATCATCGTCTAAAGCTTCAAACTCGCCAGCTTCATCATCTTTAGGCCTTGTTATATGCCTTTTAAGCTTTGTAACCATTGTTTTGTTACATTCACCGGGAGCATGCACATGTTTTATTGGAATATTTAATATGATAAACTCATATAAAAACCATGCTATATTAATTGCACCTTCAGCTTCTGGAACAATAACTATGTCATTTTCCTCCGAAAAAGTGGCTCCAAATTTTACCTGAAGTTTGTCTTTGTAACTTATACTCTGTTCCATATCGTCAAGACAACGATCACAAGGAATTAGAATGGTACCTTCAATAGAAAAACTAAGTTCAAATGAACTTATTTTTTTTTGAACCTTAACAATGGCTTTTAATTTGCCTTTTTGTACTTCAGGACTATCAATTTTTTTAAAATATGCTTCATCCAAATCGTACTCGCAAACTCTTATTTCATCTGTTAAGTCCTTTAAAACAACGTTATATTGCTCGAATTTTGGCATAATTTTTCTTTCATTAAAAACCGTGCAAAGGTACAAAAAAAGCTTCTATTACAAAACACTTTATATTATATTTTATTAAATTATTTCGGTTTTATGTTATCTTGCTTTATTTCAATTGAATATACATTGATAAAATGTGCATTTTTACACAAAAAATATCGATTATGATTTCAATAGAATTCTAAAAACAGTACCAAAATTAATTTCGGAGGACTTCACAAAGATTTTTCCTCCATGATATTCCTCAATTATGCGTTTTGCAAGCGATAAACCTAAACCCCAACCACGTTTTTTGGTTGTAAATCCGGGATTAAATATCGTTTTGTAACTTTTCTTTTCGATACCTTTACCTGTATCTTTTACATCAAGAATTATATTGTTTACATTTTGAGAAACATAAATATCAATTCTCCCAATACCATCCATGGCGTCTATGGCATTTTTACATAAATTCTCAATAACCCATTCAAACAATGGTATATTCAATTTTACGAAAACGGGATTTTCATCTTCATAATGGCATTCAATGGCAACTTTTTGACTTGTGCGGTTGCTAATATACTGAACAGCAGTGGCTAATGTTTCATTTAAACTCACTATATGTAAATCGGGTGCAGAACCTATTTTAGAAAATCGTTCGGCAATTATCCTTAAACGATTCACATCTTTAGCCATTTCGTCAATTAATTTATCTTCATCATGTCGTGATTTTAGTATATCCACCCAAGCCAACAATGAAGAAATAGGTGTACCCAATTGATGAGCAGTTTCTTTTGATAATCCTACCCAAACACGATTTTGTTCGGCTTTTTTCGTGCTCGAAAATGCAAAAAAAGCGATAAATAAAAATACAATAATTACACCTAATTGAATATATGGAAAGTAGTATAACTTTTTGAGTAACAATGAATCATCATAATAAATAAACTGATTAGCTCCTTCAATTTTTACTTCAATTGCTTCGCGTTTCGATTTTAGTCTTTTTATTTCTTTTATATAAAATTCATTTACATTATTTTGGGGTTCAACAACATTACGCGAATGTAAAAGTTGATCTTTTTCATCAACAATAATAACCGGTATGGTTGTATTTCCTTCGATTATACTTAAAACAAAATCAATATTTGTATGCTCATCGGCCAGAATAAATTGACGAGTTGCTTCAGCCCATATTTCAATCTTTTTTTGTTCCTCTAAAGCCAATGACTTTGCTAATCTGTTAGAATAAAATGTTGATATAATGACAATTGCAGCACCTATAACAATAAATACCAATCTGAAATGACGATACATTTCGTAAATCTTATTTAAGTTTATCATGTTTTTGTTCTAAAAATTGATTTTTGAATTACGATTCAAAAAAATTGAAAGCTTATTTTTAATTTCAAACGTCAAAAATAGTAAAAAAGTATCAGATTATTTAAAAACCTATTTAATTAACTGTTATTTTTAGATAACCTTAAATCCGCAATTAATTTGTAAATTCGTGATAATTATAGCATGACTAAAATTACGATAAAGCCGTAAATTTATGAATATCAATAAGTCATACTATGATTTGCAGAGATTAGTGATATAATTGTTTTTCATGTTGTAAATAGCAAAGTCATTTTTTGGATTTTCACATCTATTACATAAAATAATAATGGATAATTGTAAAGTAAACCTGCCAACCCAAGTTCCACCCAAAACTGTTTTTTTTACCATTAAAAGTGGAATCAGAACCTGTTTCAGTTACCGAAGGTTCCGCACATCAAGGAATTAATTTTGCGTTTAAGCGAAAGCCGACACAAGCTTGCTTGAGATTGGCTGAGCGTAGCAAAAGCAACGCAGTTTAATGTGCTTTGGCGGTTTGCGGGAGCAAATCCTGCTAATTGCACGTCAGCCAGCCAAAACACAAAGGCGTGTATTAGCAGTAGTTTTTTATTCAATAAATTCAATCGAAGTTTTATACGAAGAACCTTTTATTGGTGCATTCCCTGAAAATCCCGGGTGCTGTGCTTTACTGTTTTGTATCTCAACTTCAGACTCGACAGCTATTATAATTTTTCTTTCTTTGGCAAGCCAGAAACTCCCTTTTATTGTTCCGTTGTTTGTTTGAGTGTAGTCGCCGGATTTGGTTATATCAGCAGAGGAACCGTTAAAGTCGATTCGATAGCATTCACGACCATTTTTGTTTTCAATACCGACAAAAACATTTTCAAGTATCTTGAATTTTCTTCTGTATTTCCCAAATTCATCCCTTTTGTTTGTATTCCATGTTTGTCCAGTTCGTACCGGGTCCTTCGGAAGTTCGAATAATCTTTCATCATCAGAATCATCTGATTTCAATAAGTATTGGTTGTCGTTTTGATTCAGCAAGTCTGTTTCCAGGTTTGAGCCTTGTTTGCTCATAAGAAAACGGATCTTGGCCTTTTCTAATTCCTCCTTCTGTGTGGTTATTCTTCTTTCTCTTACATAATATCCACACGAATCTAAAGAAAATTCATACCATATTTCACCATTTTTCGTTGAATCAAAAGGTTGAATAGAAATATAAGAGTAACTTTTATCAGAGAATTCCCCAACACCACGATTAGTTTTCATTTCGTATTTATAACTTTTACCTAATTGATAGTTATAGTTTAATGTAATCATGTTTTGCTGTATAGGAATTTCTTGAGCTGTCAGTAAGTAACAATTCAGAATTGTCAATATTAAAAAATTCAGTCTATTCATAATAATTCAGATTACATGTTTTTTGTTTTTTTAATTACTGCTAACGACTAAGGCTTATGGCATCATGCGGTTTGCGGGCGTCTTCACTGTCGCACTGCGACAAAGTGAATTGCAAATCAGCGCAGCTAATGCGGCCGCAAAACCTGCAAAATGCACATCAGCCAGCAGGTGACAATAGGCGCGTGTATGCGGTCGTAGTTTTTTCGTTCAATTGTTTAATTTTCAGCTGATAAATGAACTTTCACCCCGAACTACGACATTTTTCTAGTTTGTTAAAACAAATTTTCCAACCGAAAAGCACAAAAGCTGTCAATTTGTTTTCTTTGTTTTTTCGACTGTACGAAACTGTCATAAATTAACGAATAAAACTTAAATTTTTCTGTTTGAAAATCAATGTTTTCTATGATTTTTTGTCTTCTTTTTCAAACTGAAGAACTGTACCTGAATTTGTGCCATAATGAATTAATGCGTTTTCTCCTTTTTTCAAATTCAAAAAGTCAGTTATATTAACTTCATGCGTAAAATCACCAGCAACTATAAAGTACTTGGTTCCTTCTCTCATTTTTAGACCAAAAAGTTTTGGAGATATGTCACCTAAAATTGGTATGTATAGATTTCCACTGCCGGCTTCAAATGATTTTTCTGTATACTTTTTCTTGATTTCTCTTATTAGTATTGTTTTTTTATTTTCTTTTAAATCTTTGTCAACGTCCTTATTTACAAGTCGACAAACCAAAATTCCAAGCAATATAATTCCAAAATTTATGAGTGATATCATTAGGTAATTCGGGTTGTCTTTTTGAATGATAAAGTAAAACAAATTAAAAAGTCCTCCAAATGAATAAATCAATGTCATAAAAACATAACCAATTCTCTTTTCGTATTTTAATATTTTTCTGTCATTTTCAGTTAATTCAATTTTCATCCAATAATTTAATTTTATATTAGTTTTCAATTCTGGTTTATAATTCTCAGTTGTTATTTGTCACAGTCGCAAAAGCTTAAAAACCAATTCTTCCCTTAGAAAATCTGCAAGGAATTGTCCGCCAAGCAAACGCCCTAAGAGGCGCAAATTCACGATAACAAAACTCGTCTATTTATGTCGCAAAAGCGGACAGTTCGTCAAAGATTTTTCAACCAAAATTCTGTCCTTTTTTTTACAATTGCCCATAACGATAGTCTGCACAAAAAACCTCAGTTCTTCATAACGTATTTGGCACAGAATATTTGGCTAAGTTTCCAAACTTCGTCGAGTTAGAAGGAAAGCTCCAACTTTCAATATTGAAATAGAATATGGAAAGCGGAGCTCCTTTTAGCAGAGACATAGGCTGGAGCCATATCAGTGGCAGCATAATTTTATAGCCTATGAGGAACGGGGGTAAACTCGTGTTGCTCTTTTAAAAATTTTATTATTTCTCCGTATTTTGCAAAGTTTTATTTCTTCACAATGTCAATCCATTGTTGCTATGTTTTACCTGTGTTCTTATGCAGGTTTTCAATCATTGTTTTTATTGCTTTATCCATATTTAAGGTTTTAACTTCCAAATTTTTTCAGAAAAAGGTAAGTATTCAGGAAGTGCTGCCGAACCATACCAAGTAAATATTTCGTAGTCCAAAAGTCCTATTTTAATGGCAAGGTCTGTCTGTAATAATTCTTTTGCTTCTTCTATTGTTTTTAAATTGTTCAAAATGAAAATGCCTCTATAATTATTATCATTCTTTCCCAAAGGTCCTGCTACAATTAATTTACCTTCTGCGACCAAACGGTTAATATTGTTCATATGCCCTCTAAAACTTTCGGCTATAAGTTTTTTATCCGTAGTAGCATTTGTTCCTGATTTCAGAATGACCAAAAAGTAGCTTTTCATTCCATAATCATCACCACCTAATTTTTCTGCTAAAGTCTTGTTGTAATTTGGGTTTGAAATTAAAGTGTCTTTTTCTGAGTTTGATTGTCCAAAAGTCGAATTTGTAATAACCAAAAATGTTATTGCTAAAAAATATTTCATATATTTCTATGTTTATTGATGTGTCATTTTACCATTACCCCTACGAGAGTCTGCGCAAAAACCCCGCTCACTGTAGCTTGTATCCTTGCGCTGGATGCTGAGTGGTTGTAAACGATCATTTTAAATAATTCACTCGATAATTGTTTTATTTTCCATATTCCTTTGTATCTTTGTGCCGTAGTCCCGGTGATTCCTCTCCCAGTTTTTATGCTAGTGATGAAGCCGGGTTTTTTGTTTTTAATACTCTCCAAAGATAATATTTCTTTTCGTTTGAATTTCCGCATTATTTGTTTTTTTTTTCGAACCGCAATTACTGAGATTTTAGTCGTTCCAGCTTATAGTCGTAAAAGCTAAAAGTCCAATTCTTTCCTTAGAAAATCTGAGAGGAATTGTCCGCCGAGTAAAACCACTAAAGCCAATAAAAACTGTCAAACCGACAAGTCAAAAAGTCCAGAAGAAGCGGACAGATTTTCAATGATTTTTCAACCAAAATTCTGTCCTTTTTCTTTTTTTTCTATAGACCATAAAGATAATCTGCACAAAAACCCTCAATTCTTCATAGCTTAGTTGGCACAGAATATTTGGCTAAGTTTCCAAACTTCGTTGAGTTAGAAGGAAAGATACTTTCAGTTTTGAAATAGAATATGGAAAGCGGAGCTCCTTTTAGCAGCGACATAGGCTGGAGCCATATGCAGAACAGTGGCTGCATAATTTTATACGCTACGGTGAACGGGGTTCAAAGCTAGAAAGCTTTGTTTTAATAATTCGCTATTCAATTACTCGCGTTTTTTCGTTTTAACATCATTCAGCATAATTTTTAAAATTTACCACCTGACTAAATGTTGATTTGACTCTTCTGTTATGACTTATTGCTGGTATCCAATTAGGCGATTTTTTTATTGCTTTCACTGCAATTGAATCAAATACTTTTTCAAATGGAGTACTTGCAAAAACATTTTCCATTTCTCCTTCTTCGTTAATACAAAAACTTACTACAACTTTAGCCATATCAGCATTTATTATTTTATACTCCGAAGGAAAATAAATTTGTTCTGATAAATATTTTGACCAGGCCACATCTCCTCCTTCAAATTGTGCTTTTCTATCGGTACAAGTGGTATCTGTCAACAATTCACCATACTCATTAAAGTGCTGTTTATAAACAAGTTTTGATTTATCAAATAATTCAATAGAGCTAATATTCCCGTTTTTATGAAAGTATTTCCATTTTCCATGCTTTTTCATTTCTTCAGCATATCTTCCTACAGCCGCGGGAACACCATTATCGAACCATGAAACATGTATACCGGATCTGTTTTCATTTAACACTATAGAATCACTTGGAAAGCCATTTGGATACCAGGATAAGCTTTTTCCAATTTGTTTTCCATCTGAATATACAATAGAGTCCTTCATAAAAGCATTATTGTGAAAATTCATCCAAATTCCCTCTTTTTTGTTATTTTTATATTTTCCGATGGATTCAAGAACACCATTTGCATGATAAAAAATAAAACTACCATTCCTAAATTTGCACAGTGAATCTAAGTAACTACCACTCATTTGCAGTTTTTTCTCTTTAATATAATAATCTTTTCTACTATATCCCGTGTCAGTTTTAGTTGTAATGCTGTAAAATCGTGCTACGTTTGGCTTACATTCTGTCCATTTGTAGTCGTAGAATTTTTCAGTATTTTGAGCATTAAGATCAAGTAAAACTAAAAAAAATAGCATTATCAAAAATAGTGTTCTCTTTATTGCATTCATGTAAAAATGTCCTATAATTATTTGGTTTTTAGTTTTTTATTTTAACACACAATGTGGCGTTTGAGTGACAAATCGATTTTCAACATGCAAAAAAACGGGTTTACCTTGATATGTCAGGTAAGTAAGCTATTGCACATTGGCGTGTTATAAGTGCTTGATTTTCATATATTTTTGTCGAGTTGTCTGTTTTATAATTCAACAACTAATGGTAAATCAGTTCCCAGTTCGATACAGTATTCTATATCTTTCAATGTGAATTTTGCTTTAGTCAAGCCTTTTTCACTGTTTGAAATTGACAATCGCTCCAGCAACTCAACAGAATCACATGACAAAAAATTTCTGACCGTATAAATTCCTGAATCATAAATAATTCTCGCAAATACAGGTCCAACACCGGTTATTCTAACTAAGTCGCAAAGGCTGACTAATTCAGAAAGTTTGTTCAATGGTAATTTGAAATTTTCTGATAGTTTTTGTCTGTCTTTCAGTTTTGCAGCAATTTCAAACAATTGTTTTGAGTCTTTAATTCCTTGTGATTCAAGTTTATTTATTATGTAAGTTTCAATAAATGGCAAATCGATTAGTTTTACAGGAACGGAAACATAACTGTTTGCTTCTCTTCTTAAAATCGTAAGATATTCAACTGATAATTCAGTTTCATTTGAAAACTTGTCAATTTTCTGTTTAGTTTTAAGCGTTTCAAGTAAATCGCTAAGCGTCAAAATGTTCTTAGATTTGAGTAACTCAAATCGCTCGTCCAACTTTTCCTTTAGTATAATTCTACCAGGAAGAATCTCTTTTGTACTAAGAATATTTTTGAATTTGTCAATCGAAAATTTGTCGGTATCTACAAAGTAATTCTCATTCATAAGATATTGAATTATTGTAAGTTAACATCTTGTTTTATTTTTCCTATCTATACTTTCATCGCTGTAAGTAAACCATTCGATAAATCGGTTGGCTTTTTTTCCGGGAAATTCTTTACCCAAGGCAATTATACCGTTATAATCTAACATGTCGGCTAAACGAAGTTTTCCGTCGGGTGCAAGAAATTTCAACTGGGTAGTGACACTAACCACTTGGCTATTTTCTTTCTTTAGCTTAGCTTTGAGATATTTCCAATAATTACGGGTTTTAGTATAATCATTTTGGTCAGTAAGCACAGCAGCAATATCTAACACACTAAACCACCATTTAGCACCTGCTTCATCACAAAGGGCACGTACTTCACGATCATCAAAAAAACGTATTGATATTTTAGCTTTACTCATTTTACTAATTTGTCTCAATTTGTTGAAAACACTTGTCGTTGAACAGCAAAATTACAAATTTAAATCAATAGACAATTGTGTTTTACTTTTTGTTGTTATTTTCTTGTTAATTAGCATTTTTCAAAGGTAGAATTTCTATATAGTTTTCTGATTTTCAAAAATTAGCTAACAAAGTTGGCCAGTTGTCTTTTAGACTTAAAACTTTTATAAGTTCTGTATCTGCCGTCTTTAGTTCTCCGTTTGTCAAATTGTCAAGTAGGACGAGTGGTATACCGTCCTTTCGCTTTGTCCGAGTATTCGCTTGTAAAAAATCTTTTCTAAATATGTCGAGATTATTTGCCACTTTATTTTAATTTCAAAGAGTTCATAATTTCTTTTGCAACAGGAGTCCATTTATTAATGTCTTTTCTTGTACAATTAAATGTGCATATTAGAAGTTTACCATCTAAATCTGTGAAAAATATTAAATTGTAAATCTCAGTGTCAATAGCAGGAGTCACTAATTCTAAGTATCCAACTTTTTTTCCATTAATGGTTTTGACACCATTGTCTTTCCATTCCGCAGACGGGTAAAGGTTTTTAAAAGTTTGGACAAAATTGTTTTGGTATGCTACTATTTCTTGTTGGCTTGCCTTATTTTGAGTCAAATTAAGTGCAACATTTATTCCACCAGATTCATTAGAATAGACCAAAGTAGGTCGTCTTTGAGAAGGATACTTAATGTTAATCAATTCTTCAGACATTATTTTGAAGTTCTTAGGTATTTTAAGTTCAATTCTTTCATTCAGAAGTAATCTTGCCTCTAATTCAATTACTTTAGTTAAAGCTGTTGTTAACGCTAATGTCAAAATAACAAGTCCGATTGTTTTAATTTTTTTCATTCTGTTTTTTTTAATAATTGGTGCTAACGACTAAGGCTATGGGCATTTGGCGGTTTGCGGGAGCATTCGCTATCGTGAAACGACAAGGTGAATGCGGGAGCAAAACTGCCAAAATGCACGTCAAGCCGCCAAATGCGCTTAGGCGTGTGTAATGCGTTAGGTGTTTGATTTTCATGCGTTAATCCAAATTAGGAAAAATAAACCTTCAATTATCAGTCCTAATATGATAGGAAAAAATATTGATTTCTTCCTGTATTTAAATTCTTTTCCTATAAATGTGTTCCAAATGAAAGTGTGTATGATTAATGCACCAACTCCATTCAATAATAAACGAATAAAATTCACAAATAAAGTCGTTTGGTTTGGAATCAATGACAAAATGAGAATTTCAAAAGATAGATATACAGCACCCAAAACCAATATTGAAATTATTTCTTTTTTCTTTTCTGCATACTTTAAATTTATTGCCATTAGGATTGTGCCGACAGCAATACCAAATATTAACGTCGTCCAGTCTATAGTTTTTCTTGAATATAGAGCTAATGTGGATTCATCTTCGACAATGTTCTTTTCTAATGAATTACGAACAGTTACAGTGTTTTTCCCAATTGTATTTTCTCTTTCCTGTGTTCTTGTTTCAATTGAAGATAATTCGTCTTCTGTAAAGACACGTCCTCTATTCTTCAGTTCTGTAATGGCAGCATCAATAATGTCTCTATTGTAAGCCAATACATTAGTTAAATACTCTTCTATTTCATTTTCATTCTTTTTTACCATTAGTTTCTGAAAATTCATACTCTTATTTTGACCATTAGCAATAACTTTTTCTCTTGATTGTTGTCTCTTTTTTGATAAGAAAATAGATATCCAAATGGTAGAAATTCCAACAATGTTAAATATCCACCCCAAAAATGGCAATAATTCAATTCCGGTAAAGCAAAAACTTTCACTAGGGGATAATTCTTTTAGTTTCGTTTTCATAAAAACTGACATTGCAATCACTGGAAAAACAAAACCTAAAAACATGAAAAAAGCAGCCCCAAAATTCACTTTTTGATTCACATTTGTCTTAATTTGTCGGCTATAAATGAAATACAGAATACTAGGAAGTATTAGAATTATAAAAAATAATATTGGCGTTAATAACGTTTTCATTTTTGATAGTCAGCTTTTTATATTCAATTCTTGTCGTAACAAAGTCGCGTAAATTTACAGTTTCTAAATCTATTTCTCGTCTTTTTTATTTTTACACTTACCCCTAACGAGAGTCTGCGCAAAAACTCCAATTAATTTCCAAAAGTAGTAAATTTTTGAAAAATTTGGCTTGCATAGCTGCCGAAATTTAAATTAAAATTTTATGCTGAAAAACGGAGTTGAAAAATTTCGAAGTCGGAAAACAACTTAAAATAAGCTG
>CAMBSB010000118.1 GCA_945870155.1 Paludibacter jiangxiensis
GCTGAAAAATTACAAAAATTCACTATCTTTGCACATCTATGAAACAAAACAAGAATTAAGAAATCAGATGAAAAAACTCGTTTTTGCAAGTAATAACATTCATAAATTAACCGAAATAAGAGCCATATTTGAATCGAAGTTTACAATCATTTCATTATCAGACCTAAACTGCACCGATGATATTCCTGAAACGGCTAACACCTTGGATGGAAATGCATTATTGAAGGCTCAATATATTTACAATAAATTTGGTTTCAATTGTTTTGCCGATGATACCGGTTTGGAAGTAGAGGCATTAAATGGAGAGCCTGGCGTTTTTTCGGCACGTTATGCCGGCGAAGATAATAACGCTCAAAATAATATTAATAAGTTACTTTCCGAACTAGGGAGTAATCCAAACAGGAATGCACAATTCAGAACTGTAATTGCACTTATTGAAGATGGGAATGTGAATTATTTCGAAGGAAAAGTAGAAGGGAAAATTAGCTATAAACCTGTAGGTAATGATGGATTTGGATATGATCCGGTATTTGTGCCAAACGGGATGGATAGAAGTTTTGCGGAACTAAGTACCGACGAGAAAAACAAAATTAGCCACAGAGCACTAGCTGTAACAAAATTAGCTGAACATTTAGGCATACAATTATAAAACTAAAATATAAATTGAATTTAAATATTTTCAGATTAGATAAAATAAATGTGCAAAAAGATAGTTATTTAATATTGTTCATTTAATAAAAACAAAACCGCAAAAAATGAGAAGCAAAATATATTTCATCGCATTTATAATCAGTTTCATAAGCATGCAGCTTAATGCTCAGGTAGCCATGGGTAAATGGCGAACACACTTTGCATACAACAATGTAGATCAAATAGCACAATCGGAAAATAAAATTTTTGCAGTGAGTGAAGGTGCATTATTTTCTATTGATAAAGAGGATCAAGGCTTGGAGTTTTACAGCAAATTGAGTGGGATGAACGATGCTAATATTACCAGAATTGAATATGATAGTTTTAACAAACAGTTGTTAATTGTATATTTAAACGGAAATATTGATGTTATGAATTCTGGTGGAGTAATTAATATTCCCGATTTATATAACAAACAAATGAGTACAAGTAAAGCGGTTAATCACATTTACTTTAGCAACAATAAAGCCTATTTGTCATGTAATTTTGGAATCTTAGTAATAAACACACAAAAACATGAAATTGCTGACACTTATTTTATTGGCTATAACAGTACGGAAGTAAAGGTTACAAATACAACCATTCACAACAATTATATTTACGCTGCATCAGGTACAACTGTTTACAAAGCTTTAGCTACTGAGCCTAACCTTGTAAATTTCGAATTCTGGTCAACTTTATCAAATTTACCCGGTTCAGGAGTAATTCAATATATAACATCGTACGCAGGTAAACTATTTCTACAAAGGGATAATAAATTGTATTATCAAGAAAGCAATTTGAATTGGACACCTATCATGACCGGAATAAATATTGCAAGTATAAACTTGTCGAATGGAAAATTTATTGTAAATGATGGCGCAAGTTCAATTTACCTTCTTGACGAACTATTGACAGTTAAACCAATGAGCAGTATTGGCAAAATAATTGATGCTGAATACGATAGCGCGAACAAAGTTTTTTGGTTTGCAGGAAACAACCTTGGTGTGATTTCATTTAAAGAAAACGAGGGAACAACACCTCCAACCATTAATTATTTCAAACCGAATGGTCCCGCCGTAAATATCCCTTACAGCATGACTTTTGCAAACAATAAACTTTTTGTGGTAAGTGGTAAACCCCTAAATAAAGAATTTATGGAAGCCACTTTAATGATGTATAAAGATGGTAACTGGTCGAATATTTTGGCACAAACAATAAAAGATACAACAAAAAATGATGTTCTTAATTTTATGAATGTAGCTGTCGATCCTCTTGACGAAAATCATTTTTTTGTAACTTCATTTGGTACAGGACTTTATGAATTCACGAACAATAAATTCTTTAAATTATATAACAACACGAATAGCACAATACAATCACATTATCTTGTACCTAATGTTCCCTTATATTACACTCAAACTGCAGGAGCAATTTATGATCAATCAGGCAATTTATTTGTAGCTAATTGTGCCGTTGATGCAAAGATTAAAGTCATGTTGAAAACTGGCGTTTGGAAAGAGTTAAAATACACATTGTTGACAAATGAAATACTAAACAATATATTGATTAACAGTCAGAATCCAAATCAAAAATGGGTAACAACTTTTAATGTAGGTCAAATAACAGTATTTGATGACAATGGTACACTAGAAAACCAGTCAGATGACAAGTCAATAGCATTTTCTTCATTTCCTGACCCTGACACAGAAGGGAGCACCATTTCTCACACAAGGGAGTATTGCATTGCACAAGATAAAAACGGTGTAATTTGGCTAGGAACTGATGTTGGACCGCTTCTGTTTTACAATACATCAAAAGTTTTTGATAAAGATTATACTTGTACCAGAGTAAAAATTCCAAGAAATGATGGTACTGAACAAGCTGACTATTTACTTCAAAATGAGAAAATTAAAGCCATTGTCGTTGATGGAGCTAACAGAAAATGGATAGGTACCGAGTCTTCGGGTGCTTATTTATTGTCAGAAAACGGTCAGGAAACTATCAAACATTTTACTATACTTAATAGCCCATTGATGTCAAATGATATTTTATCGATAGGAATTAATCCAATTACAGGAGAAGTATTTTTTGGAACAGGACAAGGAATTGTATCATATCAGAGCGATGCATCCTTAGCAGGCTCTGCTTTTGGAGATGTTCATGCTTACCCCAATCCTGTGAGAGAAGGTTATACAGGTGTAATAACAATAACAGGATTGGTGGACAATACACATGTAAAAATCACAGATTTAAATGGAAACCTGGTAAATCAAACTATTTCAAATGGAAGTTTAGCTACCTGGGATGCCAAAGATGTTCATGGAAGAAAAGTGAATACCGGAATTTATCTGGCAATTTGCGTTAATGAAGATGGCACTCAAAGCACCATTACTAAAATAATGATTATCAACTAAATACATCTTATTTTATGATATTATTTCAACAACATGAAACAAAATAATTTTGATTTCTTAAGATTCTATTTTGCTTTTATTGTTGTTATTGGTCATCTGATAGAACTCTCAAAAGTTGCTGATTTTCAAAAATTTTCGCCTTATTTTGATACCGCAATTTCTGTTAATGGTTTTTTCTGCATAAGCGGTTTTTTGATAACCAGAAGCTATATTAATTCTGTTTCATTAAAAATATATTTTGCAAAAAGAGCGGCACGATTGTTACCCGCATATATATTTGTAGTGGTTCTTTGCTTTTTGTTTCTATCAATTATTAGCACATTTTCATTTTCAGAATACTTTACAAATCCACTTACTTATAAATACTTAGCCTCAAATCTGGTGTTTCTTAATTTTATAGAGCCTAGTCTCCCCGGCGTCTTTTTAACTAATGGTGTTGAATATCCTGTAAATGGTTCTTTATGGACATTAAAAGTTGAAGTCAGTTTTTATTTAATTCTACCATTTATTATTTTATTAGTAAATAAAATAAAACAAAAGTATTTTGTTTTAATAGGCATCTATTTATTATCAGTAACATATCAACATCTATTTACTTGGCTATCTGAAGTTTATAATAACCATACACTACGTATGTTAAGTCACCAATTACCTGCATTTTTATCCTATTTTGTATGTGGTATAGGCTTACACTATTATTTTGACCTTTTTAATCGAAACAAATTCAAAATTTTCATTTTTGGTTTAATTAGTATAATCATTGAACATAAATTAGGTCTACAAATTGTCACCCCATTAGCATTATCTGCGATCATTTTCTCATTTGCATATAGTTTCAAAGCATTAAACTCGTTTGCAAAACATGGAGACATTTCTTATGGCATCTATATTTATCATTTCCCAATAATAAATTTGGCCATTTACTTTGGATTATTTGTGAAATTTAATCCTTATATTATCACCACAATAATTATATCCATCGTTCTCTTTGTAAGCACATTATCATGGTACTTTATAGAAAAACCTTTTTTAAATAAAGCACATTCAAATAGATATTGAACAATTACATTGACATTTTATTTCTCTTAAAAATCCATACTTTTATTTCAATGAAAATTTAAAAAATAAATTTCAACACATTTAATGTTTTAAAATTATTCCTCAAAATGACACAAAAATTAAAATATTTAATGCTTTCACTAATAGTCAAGCTAAAACTTGACTATTTATTGAGTGTATTAATTTTAATGTTGTCGCCATGGCTATTAGTTTGGTTTGTAACTTCCGTTATATCAAACAATTCACTCATATTTATTACCCCATATTGGAACGATGAAATTAGCTATTGGCACGAAATTTTATCATTGTCTACTAAAGGATTGAATTTTGGTTATTATACAATCAATGAATTAACTCCAAAATTATTGTCTTTTGGCACACACGGTTTTGGTACTATTTCATTTTATGCAATTTATGCAAAACTATTCGGTTGGAGTTACAATTCGATAATGATAGCCAATAATTTATTTATAACCCTGTCATTCATAGCATTAATACTTATAACTAAACCTAAAAAAAACACTATTTACAAATTAAGCCTTCTTTATTTGACTTTTGTTCCGGCAATTCTTTATTGCTCTTCATCCATGTCGGAGCTTTTAAATTTCTCATTATTAATAATATATTTTACTTTATTATACCAATATTTAAATTCAACAACACCTAGCAGAAAAATATTAGGACTGATTGTGTTATTTGTAATTACTATCTCATTTGTCCGTGTAATATATATTGTATTATTTTTACCCTTAATTTTTCAGACAAAAAGCAAACTGTGGATTAACAAAAAAACCTTAATCCTTTTTATTAGTTGGGTTATTCTTGCTTTTATTCTATTCATTATCAACTCTTTATTTATATCACCTTACCCTGAATCATTTTTAAGTAAACTTTTCGCACAAAACAATCTATTAGATTTCATCCAAAAACTTTTAAGTAATATAACAATCAATATTTTAAGATTTTTCTATCCATTAAGAGATGATTTAATTCAAGTTTTCCAGCGTTATTTTATTTTTATACTTTTGATTTGGTTTACTTTAAAAACAAAAACTGCTTTTAAAAATAACGAACTTAGGGATCATACATATTTTAATTATTTGATTATTCTTTTCTCAGCTTTACTTATCAATGTTTCAGCATACGATATCTTCAACTGGAGAGATTACAGGGTTTTAGCCCCTTTTATTTGGGGGATTTTTGTTTATATAACGCTAACAGAAAATACTAAGTTGTATAAAATAATAATATTGTCGAATGTTATAGGTTTGATTTTGTTAGGTTTATCACCAAAAACAAATTCATTCTTTTTTCATGAATCTAAAAAATTTACTCATCCAACAGAAAACCCAATTTTGAAAACAATTAAATTTACCGAAAACGCCGATAACGAATTTATAAATACCCTTGCAATCAATAATTATGATGAAGATGTTTTTCTGAATACCCCCGCAGGCATAGGAATTAGTTATACTGATTCAATAACAGATAATTTAAAATCAGAATATATTTACACACACAATTTATATAACTTAAAATCATACACTTTGATTAAAAGAAATGAAAATGATTTTTTGTATAAAAAGAAATCAAAGTTTTATTAAAAATTTTCAATCAAATTACAATTTCAAAATTTAATTTTAAATAACACTGTAAAATAAATTCATATTTTTACACAACTAACATGATATTTTTCAGATATTTATAATTGATATTTGTAAATTCTTAAATTGTAAATTACATAATCAAACTCAACCTACTTAAATAATGATAAATCAAAAAGCTTATTACACTTATTTATCCGAAAAAAAAATAATTTGGGTAGTATTATTTTTTCTGGCTATTGTTTTAAAATTAATTTTTATAAACAATGAGTCAGCTGATTACTATTATTTTTTGAATCCTTGGATGAAGTTTATTAATTCAAACGGGTTTTTTGATTCATTGAAATATGATTTTTACAACTATACACCATCCTATATTTACATCCTGATTATAATTGCAAAAACAGGCTTTAACTCTCTGTATTCCATTAAATTAGTTTCCATAATATTTGAATACATCTTGGCATTTTATATTGGAAAAATTGCATTTTTACACAGCAAAAATAAATCGGATATCTGGATTGCCTTGGCAATTATCCCATTAGTACCCAGCGTTTTATTAAACAGTGTATATTGGTCACAATGCGATTCAATTTATACTTCTTTTATTGTGGGAAGTATTTATTACATACTTAAACAGAAGCCATTTTTATCTATGGTTTTTTTGGGATTGGCATTTTCTTTTAAGTTGCAAACAATTTTTATATTACCATTTTTCTTTGTACTTTTTTTAAGAGGAAATATTAAATGGAATAGTTTTTTGATTATTCCTATAATTTATTTTGTAAGCATAATACCTGCATGGCTCTATGGGCGCACACTTACCGATTTGTTTTCCATCTATTTTACACAGAGCGGTTATTATAAAGAATTAACGATGAATTTTCCGAATATTTATATTTGGATTGATAATATTTATTATGAAAAAGCAAAGTTACTTGGACTATTTTTTACCGGCTTAATAACTTTTATTACAGGGTTTTGGCTCAAGAAAAGTCAATACATAATCACTTTTGAATCCTATATAAAATTGGCATTTTTAAGTGCAATTATAATTCCTTACATTATGCCCGGCATGCACGAAAGGTATATGTACTTGGGCGATGTGTTGGGAGTTTTATACTTTTTAGTGAACCATAAAAATATTCATTTTCCAGTTGGAATTGCTGCTATTTCGTTTTATTCGTATATTCGTTGTTCAAGATACAATGAAATATTGCCTATGTCTCCGGCATTTGTGATATACACGCTGATTATAATTTTGGCTAGCATCGACTTTGTTAATTCAATAAAAAAATCATCCTATGAAATTGAAAAATAAAACAAACATATTCTTGCTAATAATCTCAGCTATATACCTAGTTTTAGGCATACTATCACTTAACAATTGCTACTTTTGGGACAATATTCAGCAAACTTCAAAAGAAGCGCATTGGTTCTACATGAATGGGTTTAAAAGTTTGATTATGCCTACCATGGATTCGGGAAAGGAAATTGTTGCAACGGGCTACCACCCACCCTTGATGGGAATAATGACTGCTATTTTGTGGCAAGTTTTTGGGTACAAAATTTGGGTTTCGCATGTATTTATGTTTTTTTGGGCTATTATTCTGTTCTATAATTTATTAAAAATAATTAAGCTGTTTGTTTCTGAAAAAAATGTAGGTTGGGCAATGTTAATAATACTCTTAGAGCCAACGATTTTAACCCAATTTTCAATTGCATCCCCCGACTTCATACTGTTCACAGCTTTTGTGCTTTCTTTAAGGGCAATTTTTGAGAGAAAACCGGTTTTGTTGGCTGTAGGTGTTTTCTTTCTTTTCGGTATCAATATGAGGGGAGTATTTGCCGGATTATTTGTCATGTTAGTACATATATATCAAGCATTTGACTCCGAAAAAAAGATAAATTTTCGTTCATTTTATAATACAATTTTACCTTATCTTCCTACTTTTATTATTTTAGCATTGTATTTTATTTATTATTTCAGTGTGAATGGTTGGTTTTTTGCGAAATCAACTTCAACTGATCATTATTCATTACCCAATAGTCCGTTTAGAATTTTAAAACATTTAGCCGAATTTGGACTTCGGAATGTAGAAAATGGACGTATATTTATATGGTTTATAGGCATTTATATCATTTTTAAATCGATATTAACAAAACAAATTGTATCAAAAAACGAGAAATTCATTTTCCAACTCTTCAGTTTATTGTTTGGTTTATACCTGCTTTTTGTTTTTATTTCAAACATGCCATTTTCGGCAAGATATTTTACTCCTTTGTTTTTTCTGTTAACGCTTATTAGTTTGATAGGGATAACAAAGTTTTTCGATGAAAGAAAGAAAATCTTGTTCTTTGTTTTAATCCTTTGTTTTGAACTGACAGGAAATTTATGGATTTATCCGGAGAAAATTGCTAAACCCTGGGATTCAACTCTAGCACATTTATCTTTCTATGAGCTTAGAAAACAGTGCTTTAATTATATCGACAAAGAGAATATTGATTATAAAGATGTATCTGCTGGCTTTTGTTTGGACGGGAACAGAAGATTTGCAGAATTGATAAAGGAGGATAAAAGGGTTGGCGTAAAAACAGATAACAAATATTTTATCTATTCAAACATTTCGAATGTAGAAGATTCATTGGCTATAGATTTAAAAAACCCACAACATTGGAATGAAATAAAGAAATTTGAAAAGGGATTTGTATTTATAACTATTTATAAACAAGTGAGTGAAGTTAAATAGAACAAAGAACCAAGAGCAAAGACAAAAGATAAAAGATAAAAAAGAATCAAGAGCCAAGAGCCAAGACCAATAATAGGAAATAACAAAACAACTTACACCTTTTACTTTTAACATATTTAATATTTTAAACTTATATTTGTCAGAGTCGGAACTCTGACATCCCGAAACCCGCTAATTTCGACTTATTGGAAAAAACGCGAAATTTTCAAACTTTCAAACCTCAAATTTTCAAAAAATTAAAAAATCATTTCCGATTGATTAAATTCATAAATTCTTCCCGGGTTTTTGCTTGCTGAAATACACCTGTAAAATCGGATGTTGTGGTTATTGAATGTTGTTTTTGTACGCCCCGCATTTGCATACATAGATGTTGAGCTTCTAAAATCACCATAACACCTAAAGGGTTAAGCGTGTTCTGAATACATTCCTTTATTTGAGTTGTCATGCGCTCTTGCACCTGAAGTCGACGGGCAAAAACCTCCACAATGCGTGCAATTTTACTCAATCCGGTAATTTTATGATTAGGGATATATGCCACATGTGCTTTCCCAAAAAAAGGCAACATGTGATGTTCACACATGGAATAGAAATCAATATCTTTTACAATAACCATTTGACGATAATTTTCGGTAAACATGGCCGATTGAATAATCTCTTCGGGGTTTTGCTCGTATCCTTGCACTAAAAACTGCATAGCTTTCGATACTCTTTCCGGTGTTTTAAGTAATCCTTCACGAGCCACATCTTCACCTAAAAGTTTCATAATTTCCTGATAATGAAATGCTATTTTTGAAGTTTTTTCGTCATCAAAAGGTACAGGTTGGTTTATATTGAAATCCATTATTAATTTAGATTTGGGGGAATTGAAATATAATTACAATACATAAAATTGAAAGTGGAAAAAATTATTATAACGCATTGAATAATCAGATATTTACGTACCTCATTATGCAGATTTACAGTAAATTAAGTCGTGGTTCTTTGCTCTTTGTTCTTTGTTCTTTGTTCTATAAAAACAGCATCTTATTTTCACAAATTAACTATATCTTTTACAGCATAAGTTTCACTTTTAAAGCCGGGAAATGCTTCAATCACTTCAACTCTAAAAACCTGAGCTTCGTGCAAAGTTTTAAAATCACCTATCCTTACTTTCCAAAAAGGAGAGGTATAACTAACATAAACAGCATGTTCAGGAAATATTTCACGCAAATTCTTTTCAATTTTAAATGCTTCGGTTTTGGCGGTTCGCTGTGTGTTGCTCGAAAAAACCTGTACCCTATATCCATTGCTAACGACAGTTGAATTTGACTGCGTTTTTTTATCAACAATTAATTTCTCAATACGCTTATCCTGAAACACTTTCACAGTTCCTGAGCCTAAAGTATCCGTTTTACGTAGAACTTCAAAAATGTTTTTTTCTTGAGATATAGTATTGTTCTGGGCAACAAGAAAAGCAGAAAAAAAGCTATAAAATAGGATATAAATTAAAATCAATCTTCTCATTTTTGTAATATTTTGGGTGCAAAGTTATAAAATGTTGTTGGTAATACGAAAAGAATAATTTAAAACAACAAAAAAAAGCTTGTAATTTGTACTTTCAAACTTACAAATTACAGTCATAATTCATTATCTTTGTTCCATAATCAGTTCAACATCTTATGATAAAACCCGGAATTGTAATTATAGTAGCTGGAGGAAAAGGCGAAAGGATGAACGCAAATATTCCCAAACAATTTCTCGAATTGCATGGAAAACCAATTTTAATGCATACCATAGAAGCATTCAATCGATTTGATAAAACCATGCAAATTATACTTGTACTTCCTGAAACACAAATTGATTATTGGAAAACTTTGTGCAAAAAACATGCCTTTGCAGTTTTACACAATATTGTAATAGGAGGTCAAACCCGGTTTAATTCGGTACAAAATGGGTTAAAGATGGTCCAAGCTCCTTCCTTAGTGGCTGTTCACGATGGTGTACGTCCACTTGTAAGCTCTTCTACTATAGCACGTTGCTTTAACGCTGCCGAAAAATACGATGCTGCAATTCCTGTGGTTGATTTAATTGACAGTATCAGACAAGTTAATGAGGATGAAAGTATATCAGTTGATCGCACGAAGTATAAATTGGTTCAAACACCACAAGTTTTTGATGCTGAACTATTAAAAAAAGCTTACGAGCAAGAGTTTTCGGTACTATTTACTGATGATGCATCGGTTATTGAAGCACTTGGAACAAAAATACATCTTGTGGAAGGAAACAGAGAAAACATTAAAATTACCACCGAAATAGATTTAAAAATGGCTGAAACTTTTTTAAATTCATGAAAGTAGAAATGTAATGACCGAATTGAAAACTAAAAACATACAATATATCGACACTTTGCGTGCTCTGGCAATCATTGGTGTGATTATAGTTCATGTTGCTACGCCTGTTATCAACATGAATTTTCATAAAAATATGGGGTTTTGGAGTATCGGTCTGGTTTATGATAGTGCTGTACGCTTTGCAGTTCCCTTATTTCTAATTTTAAGCGGTGTAACTATGCTCGGAAAAGAGTATAATCTGGCTGAATTTTACAAAAAAAGATTTACTCGGGTTTTAATCCCCTTTTTGTTTTGGCTGCCTGCATATTGGGTCTTTCGGTGGTTTATGCTCCGACCGTTTGAGCAGCCAAAAGAGTTTTCAGACATAATAAATTGGGCAGGGCAACTCTATTTGAAAGATGGCGTTTCGGTGCATCTTTGGTATGTTTACATGATATTATTTTTATATATTTTTCTGCCATTTATAAGTAAAATTGTAGTGCATACTAACAAGAATATAATACTCGCATTTTTAATTATTTGGCTTATTATAAACACTTTACAATCGTTTAAAATTATAAGCATTGATAATTTTCCGTTTATTTTAAAGAAAATGTATGCATATTCATTGTATGCAGGCTATTTGGTTTTAGGCTATTATTTGAAAATAATTTCAATCAAATCCTATCACACAAAGTTAATTTCTTTTGTAGTTTTTGCTCTTACAATACTTATAGCGAGTATTCCGACATATTTTTTAAATGTAAATAGCCCTAAGCAAAATCTGATTCTGTTGGGTACATTTACAATCAATACAGTAATTCAGACTGTGGCTGTTTATTTTATATTTAAAGATAGCAATTTCGATAACAAATATATTTCACTGATAATTAAAACGATAAGCAATTACAGCTTTGGTGTATATTTGGTACATGTAATGGTTATTAGCGTGTTTTTCCGATACGGAATTTTCTGGACCATGGCACATCCTTTAGTTTCTATTCCATTTGTTACATTATTAACGCTAATAACTTCATTGATAATTATTTATATAATGAGAAAAATTCCCGGATTAAAAGTTTTTGCAGGCTAAGAATTACATAAAAAATAGCCCCCCAGCCCCCTGAAGGGGGTGTTTTGATGTTTCAATAAAGCTTATTTCATTAAAATAAACCGACTATTTTTTTTAGTATTTTTACTCCTTAATTATAAAGTACATGACGAAAATGATTCATAAAAAAGAATGATAATTAAAAAAATGTAAGCCATTTTCTATTATTATTCTGCGTAAAAGAAAAAAAACAAATTTTGCATTAAATTTGATTAATGCACTATAGCTCCCCCTTCAGGGGGTTGGGGGGCAAAAAAAACTAATATTAAATAATTATGGATTTTTCGATGCAAGATATAAAATTTTTACCCGGTGTAGGGCCTAAGAAAGCTGTTTTATTTGCGGCAGAACTTGGCATACGTTCGGTTGAAGATTTATTGCGTCATTATCCATATAAATATGTCGACAGAAGCCGGTTTTATTATCTGCACGAAGTAGCTGAAAACATGCCTTTCATACAGGTAAAAGGTCAGATTTTGAAGTTTGAAAAAATTGGAGAAGGCCATACCATGCGCCTGACAGCCATTTTTACAGATGGGAAAAGCACCATAGAATTAGTTTGGTTCAAAGGTATTAAATATGTGTTAGAGAAATTTAAAACAGGCATTGATTATGTGGTTTTTGGCAAGCCAAATCCATTTAATGGACGATACAATATTGTACACCCGGAAATTGAATTGGTTTCGCAATTGCCCCCGGCTGATCAAATGGGATTACAGCCATTTTACAATACCACCGAAAAAATGAAAACCGGTTTTTTGATCTCAAAAACCATTCAAAAGATTATTTTTCCTTTACTTAAAAGCTTACAATCAGGTATTCCAGAAACACTTCCGGCTTATATACTCAAGCGATATGCTTTAATGAATCTTACCGATTCATTAATCAATGTGCATAATCCAAAAAATACTCACTCCTTAAATAAAGCCCGACAAAGGTTGAAATTTGAAGAGCTTTTTTATATTCAATTAAGCATTTTACTTCAAAGTAAATATCGCGAACAAAACTTTAGCGGATTTATTTTTGCTCAAATCGGGCAGTTCTTCAACAGTTTTTATAAAGAATTTTTGCCTTTTGAGCTTACCGGAGCACAAAAACGGGTTTTGCGCGAAATTCGCAACGATGTGGGTTCTGGGAAACAAATGAATAGACTGCTTCAGGGTGATGTGGGCAGTGGAAAAACCTTGGTTGCGTTGATGGCTATGTTAATGGCAATCGACAACGGCTTTCAGGCGGCACTGATGGCTCCTACCGAAATTTTGGCCAATCAACATTATGATACTATAAAAGAATTATTGGGTGATTTGGGTGTGAATATAGCCCTGCTTACAGGATCGACCAGTAAAAAAATGCGTGAAATTTTGCATGAACAATTGCGTAATGGCGAATTGAATATCCTTATTGGAACTCATGCATTGATTGAGGAAAATGTACAGTTTAAAAACCTCGGGTTTGTAGTTATCGACGAACAACATAGATTTGGAGTGGAACAACGCTCAAAACTTTGGAAAAAAAACACCAATCCTCCACATATTTTGGTTATGACCGCCACACCAATTCCACGTACATTGGCTATGACATTATATGGCGATTTGAGTGTTTCGGTTATCGATGAACTTCCTCCGGGCAGAAAACCTATTCAAACCTATCATTATTATCAAAGCAAACGACAAAGCATTAATCAGTTCATATCCAAACAAGTACAAGCAGGAAGGCAAATATACATAGTGTATCCATTGATCAACGAATCGGAGAAAATGGACTTACAGGATTTGGAAAATGGATATAATTATATTCAGGAAACTTTTCCAAATTACAAAGTAAGCAAAATTCACGGTAAATTAAAACCAAGAGAAAAAGACTACCAAATGCAGAAATTTGTTAGTGGTGAATATCAAATTATGGTTGCCACTACAGTGATAGAAGTTGGGGTAAATGTACCCAATGCTTCGGTTATGATTATTGAAAATGCCGAACGTTTTGGATTATCCCAGTTACATCAGTTGCGTGGACGAGTTGGTAGAGGTGCTGAACAATCGTTTTGCATTTTGCTTACCGGTTTTAAATTAGCTGCAGAAACACGCAAACGAATGGAAATAATGGTGCGTACAAACGACGGTTTTGAAATATCAGAAGCCGATTTGCAACTTCGAGGTCCGGGCGATTTGGAAGGAACCATGCAAAGTGGATTGCCTTTTGAATTAAAAATAGCCAATCTTGTACAAGATGTTAAAATGCTTGAAATAGCACGAAAAACAGCTATGGAAATATTAGATGAAGATGCCAGACTTGAGAAAGCAGAAAATATCATTTTATACAAACAATTGCAGAAAATGAAGACGAATAAATTAAATTGGGGTGTTATAAGTTAAAAATGACGAACTTATTTTGGTTTTTAATCACATTTTCTTATTTTTGGGGAAAGATTTATTTTTTTGAATTTCATTAACATATTTCATTATGGAAAAAACGCTGATAATAATTAAACCCGGAGCAATTCAACGCGAATTAATTGGAGAAGTATTGACTCGTTTTGAAAGAAAAGGATTGCAATTGTGTGGTATAAAAATGATGCAATTAACTGATGAAATACTTGATGAACATTATTCTCATCTAGCTCAACGTTCTTTTTTTCAACGCATTAAAGATGGAATGATGATAACTCCCGTAATTGTTTGCTGTTTGAAAGGAGTTGATGCTGTACATATTGTACATACTATGGCAGGCAAAACGAATGGACGCGAAGCAATACAAGGTACAATTAGAGGCGATTTTAGCATGAGCGTTCAGGAAAATATTATTCATACTTCCGACACATTGGAAAATGCCGAAGCTGAATTAGCCAGGTTTTTCAAAAAAGATGAAATATTTGATTTTAAAGCCAATAACTTGCATTTTGTGTATGCAAATGATGAATTATAAGTTAAATATAATTATTTTAAAAACATCTAAGAATTTACTATTTAATATTGGATAAGATATAAATCGTATTATCGAAATATTAATCTGACATTCAAAAATTCTAATTACTTATTTTGATTTTACTAATATATTATTCCCAATTTTTAAAATTAGGTCAAAAAAAATAAAATGCAGTTCTCTTTTAAACAACTTATACTGTTTTACATATTTTCAATCATATCAATAAGTCTTTGTGCACAACAAAATAATTACTCACTCTTACCTAAAAAAGACACTGTAAATATTTACAAAGAAATGCTTAATGACGTTACGGACGATTTAATGGAAAATCATCCCGCTGACGACATTTATAGCAATATTTGGACTGCAGATAAACTCAACCCCTATAAAATTCCCATTGACAGCTTACCTGATTCTGTCTTAATAGATTGTTCTGACTTTAAAATTCCGGTTCCTGGTTTAGTAACCTCCGACTTTGGGCCAAGAAGATATAGGTATCATTATGGCACTGACTTAAAATTAAATATTGGCGATTCTGTTGCTTCTGTATTTTCAGGAAAAGTCCGAATTATTGATTATGAAGCTCGTGGTTATGGAAATTATATAGTTATCAGGCATAACAATGGATTAGAAACTGTTTACGCTCATTTATCCAAAGTATTGGTTGTACTTGACCAAGACATAAACGCAGGCGACATTATTGCTTTAGGGGGCAACACAGGTCGTTCTACAGGTCCACACTTGCATTTCGAAATCAGATATATAGGAAATGCCATCAATCCTGCCAGTATGATTAATTTCTATACAGGCAAACTTCATAATGAAAACTATTTAATTACAAAAAAGAAATCGTTTTTTTATGTACAGAGTTCAACCAAAAAAGCTCAAACTGTTACAAAATACTATAAAGTTCGTAAGGGCGACACTTTGGGCCAAATTGCTGCAAGAAACGGAATAAGCATCAAATCCTTGTGTAAATTAAATCGTATAAGTCAAAAAAAATTACTACAACCGGGACAAAAATTAAGAGTTAAATAATGAATACATTACAATTTCCTCTCAGTTTAATATTTAAAATTACTACCTTAAGTAATGATTTTTCTGCCATAGATGCTAATGGAAACACTGTAGCCTTTGTGCGACAAAAACTTTTAAGATTACTTGAAGAAGTTCAGGTGTTTAAAAATGAATCCCGATCCGATTTAATTTACACTATTAGAGCCAATAAATGGATAGATTTTAATGCGACCTATATTTTTACAAACAAAATGGGCATTGAAATTGGCAGAATTGTAAGAAGAGGTTGGACTTCACTTTGGAAAGCTAATTACGAAATTTTCAGTAAAAATCAGCAACAAGATTTAATTGTTCACGAAGAAAATCCTTGGGCAAAAGTAATGGATTCTATGTTGGGCGAATTACCTATTATTGGAATGCTTACAGGTTATTTCTTTCATCCTTCCTACATTGTTACCCGAAGTAATGGTACTCCGGTTGTTCGATTGAGAAAAGAAGTATCATTTTTTGGTCGAAAATTTACAATTGACAAATTAAGTGAATTTATTAACGACGAAGAAGAACGAATTGTACTTGGATTGATGATGATGATTTTATTGGAAAGACAAAGAGGCTAAACAATTAATTTTCATAACTTTATATTTTAATTTTGTCAGAAAGTACAACGAATAATTTCAATAGCTGAAACCCAGTTTTGTAAGCCCGCTTTTCACATTTGGGTTCTGCATAAATAAGTTCCAAAGCAATCCGGTTCTGTAATTCTCAATCATTACCACTATAGGTCCCTGATCAATAGCCAAATACGAACTTGCAAACCAACGTTGATTGAGGTTGAATGCGTCTTTAAATCCATATTCTCCAAAGATTTTATCGCCTAGTGTGTAA
>CAMBSB010000119.1 GCA_945870155.1 Paludibacter jiangxiensis
GCTTTTACGTGCGACGAAGTAATACCTACCACATCGCAGAAACCCATGATAAAAAAGCCAAAAAGTACGGGCAATGCTTTTGAAATTGAATTATTCATATTATTATTGTAAATGCTCCTATTCCAGCCCCCTAACCCCCGAAGGGGGAAAAAGACGAAAATGATGAGTGATTTATATTTTTTTTATTAGTTGTTTTGTTTTACAGGATATAAGGTTTTTAATTCAAGATTTTCGACAAAGGGACTTGCTATCGGATTTTGCCATTCACTATGTATTTCATAAGCAGTATCTGGTTTCGAGAAAATGAATTCTCCTGCTTTATTGATAAGCGTATTATTGAATAATATATTTCCTTTTCCCGGAGGTAAATGTTGTTTTGGTACTCCAGCCGATAAAGGCTCCCAACTATGCCATGTTGGAATTTTGCATGTATTTCCTTGTATTAAGTTATACCCACTGTCGCCATCGTGAAAATTAATATCGACCTCTAATTCATTATCAATGAAAACATTGTATTTACTAAAATTCTGAATAGCCAAATGCCTAATTCTACTGATTCTTTCGTTGCAAATAAGCACGTGTCGCGAGTTGGAGATATTATAATATCCCATACCTCCATCGTTTTTATTGTAACATCGGTCGATAAAATTGCGCCTGCAGGTAATATGGTCGGACAATGTAATGCGAATAGGATCGCTACCACTCCAAAGGATATTGCAATTTTGCACCCAGCAATTGCGTGATTGATGTATCCAAACACTTTCTACAAAAAGTGTGGTGTCTCGCTGTTCCCGTTTGTGAAAAACATCTATTGTCCATGCTGCAGTATCCGAATTGCGGTCGTTGGGTTCAAAATTGGCAGCCGTATATTTTACCGTTAAATTTTCGATTCCGGCCTGTTGTATGCCATGCAATAAAATGGCGCCTTTGCGATATTCGTTTTTTGTTCGCCAAAAATAACCCTGTATCTGAATGCTCAAAACAACCGATTCCTTCGAAATTCCTCTTAAAATAACGCCTGAGCGCAACCGAACAGGTTCATTAATAACATATTCACCCGATTGAAGAAGTAATACACCACCTTTCAAAGCTACTTTGTCAATGGCCTTTTGCAAGTTGGCTTTTGGTGTAATTTCCATCACAACTTTTGTTGATTTCACATCCGGAATTCCACCTTCTACACCCGCCTTTGCCCACTCGGCCATTGCCGGAAACCGAGCATCGAGCAATGCGGAATCCAATTTCCAACCACTGTCACCATAGGATTGGGAAAAAAGGGACATAGAAAGAAAAAGAAGCCCCCCTGCCCCCCGAAGGGGGTTTCTAAGAAGTGTATGAAGGATTTTTATCATGTTTTATGAGTCAATTTTTTCAGATACTTGGTCTTAAAGTCCCCCTTCGGGGGATTTAGGGGGTTGGCTATTTTAAGTCTTTCACAAATTCCTCTTTCCCCTTTGTCGTGAATTTCAACTCATTCATAAAATACCCCAACGTTACCACGCCACGCGGATAAAAATATCCAATCCACGATTGTGTTTCGTTTATTTGTCCATCGTCGTAGGTAAATGGCGAATTTACATTGTGCTGATATACAAAGCGTACCGAATTATTATTCGAACCAAACCAGCGTTGCGCCACAATATCCGACACCATTATTTTGCTGTACCAGGTGGGTGTTTCAGCCGATGTGAGCGTTATGCCATACGATTTTGTGGATAATGGATACGCTTTTTCGTAAGTTGTTTTCAGCAATTTGGCAATTTCGGTAATAATCGGCGATTTCATGTCCGTCATGCCCGCAAAAAGCAATGCGTCTCCCAAAACAACAGACATTTGATTGCCATCAGCATATTTTTTATCCAACGAAACGGGTATATAGCCGTATTGCTTTTGCGCTTTTTTGAGTGTTGTCAAAATCTTTTTAGCTTCAGCTTCGTAAAAAATTGCTTGTCGCAAGCGCAAAGCTTCGTTGGGCACTTCGAGCAGGTTTTTAAAGCCCTGACCTTCACCATCGCTCATTTTTACCAGTTCGCCAATTTCGTGGTCGCCTTTGGTAATTAGGGCACGAAACATTTCGGCAGCCATGGTATAAGCAGTAATTTGCTTTACACCCACGTATGTGTTTTCTGTATATACACGAAGCGATTTACTCGAATCGAAACTAGTCCAGCCTTGCGCATGGTCTACAATCCCATTTTCATTTATATCGCGGTTTACTAGCGAATGCAGGAGCATTTCCACAAATCCGAGTTTTTGCTTTACAAATTCATCGTCGCCCGAAATTTTCCAGTACCAATAAAGCAATAGGGCATAATTCGTATTTTCCTCGGCAGCCATATAAGGCCCAAAATCATAATCCGAAGTTTCACTAATGTACGGATAATCGCCCACATCGTGCATCAGGTACGGACCATATTCAGCCGCGCTATAGCCCTGATAAAATGCTTTCCGTCCACGTTCAGGCTCACGTTTTACACGTTCGAATGACACGTAGTTTGTCCATTGCTGCAATTGCATTTTCAAACGCCACGGGTTAAATAAAGCTACAAGTTCGGTTTCGTGTGCTACATCTACCGTACTTTGGTGTTTGAAACGCCCTTCCAACAAATAAAAATACGGACGCTGTTTTTCATCGATTAATAAAAAAGTATTGGCCAAATCGGCATGAAAAGTGAGCGCCATCATCCATTTGTCCATGCCCGAGAGTTTGGAACGCAGCAAGAGCTTTTCGAACTGCGCCGCCGCATTCATATTTTGGTCAAAATTGCTTTTTGCAAACGCTTTTACTTCGTCAATATTTTTAAAAAGTGAGGTATAATAATATTTTAAATCGCTGTTAATGCGATTATCGCGCTGCACCCTACCATCATAATACGTAGAATACGAATAATTGACATTCTCAACTGCTTTTGGAGCAATGTTCAAGTCGTAACTCAAACCATTGAAAGCTTCCTTTTGGAAACCCCAAGTTTTTACATTCAAACTTTCCATGGCAATAAGCGCATTAGCGGCTGTTTGGTCTCTAAAATAAATTTCATTGGCAATGCGTCCGTAACCATATCCCCACACGGCATATTCCATGGTGGGATTATAAGGAAGTTTTTTTAGTCCCACTAACAATTTGCCTTTTATGGCCGTTTCGCTGATGTTTTTCAATTGTACCAATAAATAAAAAAACGGCGAAACCTGCAATTTAATGGCTTCCGTTTCGTCTAAGGTTTTGGCGGGTGTAAAAGGTGAAACCACCGTTACCGACACTTCCAATCCATTTGATGAGGTTCCTTTCAGTTGCATGCCCGTCATGGCAAGTTGCATGGTTTGGTTTTGCAGGTACGATGATTGGATTAGCGGATTGGCCAAACGAAAAATCTCCAACTTTCCATCTTGCTCCACACCAACCAATAACTCCGAAAATTCATCCGAATCGAAGCCCAGAGCTCCGGTATGGATTCCCCTCTTTCCACTGAAAAAATTCAACGAAAACCGGCTGCCCATACGCGAATTTAAAATTCCAAGCTGCGACTCATCATTGATTGAAATGGCGGGCATATCCTTGTCGATAGGAAGTTCATTTTTTGAAAATCCTAAAAATGAAAAATAAGAAAATACAATTATAAAGAAAAATCTTATTGTCATGATTTTAATTGTAAAGGTGTTTAAAAAATAGAGCCGCAGAACAAGTCAAACGGCTCTACTCAAAGCAAAAATTTTATTCTTTATTTCTTTTGAAAATCAAGTTCGGATAATGGAATACAATTTTTCCAGTATGCATCAGCATAAGGCGCTGTAATATTTTCAGTAGCATCTGCTGTTGTGCGGTCGCCCTGACCGATAGTGATGCCTGTCGCGGCACAAAATGGGATATACCAGCTATCTTCGCCGGCCAGTTCTTTCCATCTTTCCACCAAAATCATTCGTTCGGTAACCTCAGTATCTGTTTTATCTACATAAGGTGCACCAGCCACAGTAGCATTCCAGGCACGACGAGCTACAGCGTTATAATCGGCTGCCCAACCGGCAATTCCTGCTTGTTTTTTAATCATGGCGCGTGTCAGGTAAAGCTCTGCCAACCGAATTAATGGTATGTTTTGCAATTTACCATCTACAGTTCGGTAGTATTTATTCACAAGCACAACCGGCTCTGTAGTTCCGATGAGAGCAGCATGTTTATTGCTGATAATGTATTTGCCGTCGTCCGATGCACCTGTTCTTCTGCCCAATTGTTTAATACCGGTAGCAATTCTATAGTCGGTTGTATCCTTAAAAGCACCTTCGTAACGGTAAAAAAGTCCACGCTGATTTACTACTGTTGGCGCAACTCCAGCTCCAAGGTTTGAGTAACGATTGTCGTAAAGTGCCGTAGCAGGTTCGGTACCATCAGTATTCATCCAGCCCATTTCCACCAACGAATTTTTAGCCATTGTCAATTGTAGCCACGAATGGAAATTGCTCCATTTGGGGCTTGTACCCGAACTAGTGTTGCCATTGCCACCATTTTTGGCATCGCGCGCCGATTTGTTAAAATGTGTTAGGCGAATGGAGTTATGAATGGTGGTAAACATTTTACTGTCAGCAAAAAACTGCCACATTATCACTTCCGGATTTTCCGATTTCGAAATGCTAGTAGTACTATTATCAAAATTTGTAAACGGATCAGCAACAAGCGAATATCCGCCATTGGCAATTACATCATCCAATTCTTTTAATGCACTTTCGGTGCCGGTAAATTTTTTCATTGTAAAATAAACCTGTGCCAAAAATGCCGAGGCAGCCCATTTGTTGGCTCTTGCTCTGTTTTTGTACGAAACATGCATTCCGTCGGCCCAATCGGCAGGCAAAAGCGTTTTTGCTTCTTTCAAATCGGCCACTATCATTTCATAAATTTCGCCCGTAGTAGCCGGAGCATTGTTCAGTGCATCTTCGCTTGAGAAAGACGCATGGTCCCGTTTAACGAGAATTTTAGTATCATTATTTGCCCCATATCCGTAAGCCGGGCAAAAAGTGATTGCTAGTTGATAATAAGCATAGGCACGCATAAATAGCAATTCGCCTTTGATACGATTTATGTTATTTGTTTTTTCGGCTGCCGAAGCGTATGGAAATGGATTGTTGTCTGTTTTACGATAAAGCTCCAACCCGTTGTTTGCCAATCCGATAACACTATACATTTTAGTGTATAATGCCTCTACGTCGGCAATTCTTTCGGTGTACTTACGTTTGTAAATTTGCTCGGTAGCATACCCTTCTACATTTCCCAAAAAGCGGAAATAGTCTGATTGAATAATTTGGTTGAGCAATTGATTGGACTGTGGAGCACCCCAACCGCCATAAAAGAAGGCATTATAGGGCGAAACAGCAGCAAATTCCAACTCCGAAACTGTATTCCATGGAAATTGCGGTGGGCGTTGCAACTCAAAAAAATCATCATTATTACAAGCATTAAACGTAAATGCGAGCAATACAAATAGGATATATTTTATATTTTTCATGACGTATATGTATTTTAAAAATTAAAATTTAGCAGATAAACCAAAACTAATCGTACGTGTATTTGGAATGCCTGTGGCATCTACCCAGGTTGCACCTTCGGGGTCGTATCCGGGATAAGCTGTAAATGTCATCAAATTAGAAGCTTGTACCGAAAGTCTCAATTGTTGCAAAGCTAGTTTTGAAGCGAAAGATTTAGGCACTGAATAACCCAATGACAGGTTTTTTAAACGAATAAAATCCCCTTTGTACATGAACTTAGAATGATTGTATGATTCCAAATTATAGTTTCCTTTTTCGGTAGCCAACGGATTCCACCAACCCTTTTTATTCCCTGCTTCAAAGTTTGGATCGTCGGCTGTAGCCAACCATGCTGCACCCGGGTAACTGCTTTCCCACGATGGTTTTGGATAGGTAGCATCTGTTTTGCCTGGTTCCCATGTTTTACCAACCATATCGGCAAGTAAAACGGTTTGTCCGTTGTGTACGTACGATGTTCTTTTAATGTTATAATCGTAAATGTAATTTCCACCCGAGAAGGTAAAGAATACATTTAGGTCAAAATCTTTGTATTTAATGGTATTATTTAAACCTCCAAAAAAAGTTGGGATAATGGTTTTATCGTCGAATAAAAAGCGATTTACCTGTACATGTTCCTGTGTTGCAGGTATTTTACGACCTGTTTTTACAGTTTCACCCGTAGCGTTGTATTTTACCTGATCTACTTCCCAAATCATTTCTACCCCTTTATCTGGGTCAATGCCAGCATAATCGGCCATAAGGAAAGTTCCCAATCTATGACCTGTAACATTTTGTGTACCTGTGCGATACGAAACGCCTTTGCCTCCTGCATCCAATCCGGGCGTTAAACTCAGAATTTTATTCTGGTTCAACGAGATATTGAAATCAGTACTCCACGAAAAATCTTTCTTATCAATATTTTTGCTCGATATTGAAAAGTCGATACCATAATTGGCCATATCACCAATATTCGACCACATGCTATTTCCACCTATTCCGGTAGAATTTGGTAATTCTGCCTTTAAAAGCATATCGGTTACTTTTTTGTAATATCCTTCAATAGAACCGGATATTCGGCTGTTCAAAAAACCATAATCTATACCAAAGTCAATATTGTTAGTTGTTTCCCAAGTGATAGTTCCATTACCTATATTATTTACAGTAGTTCCACCGGCAATTTCCGAATCAATACCATATCTGGAGTTATTCCCAAATACATTCATTGCCGCACTTTGGTTGATGGCATTATTTCCCGTTTGTCCAAAACTACCTTTTATCTTCAATTGATTCATAGTTTTGCGCCAATCGGCAAAAAAGTCTTCTTCTGACAACAACCAACCAGCTGATATTGCCGCAAAATCGCCCCATATATTTCCACCATCATTGGTCGAAAATTTTGTAGAACCATCTCTGCGATAACTCACAGCTAATACATATTTATCCATCAAGCGATAATCGGTACGGAAGAAAAACGAACGTAAGTAATCTTCTGCATTAAAACTGGATGACATTTGTAGCATATTCCCCGGTTTTGACCCTAGTTCAGGATAGCTTCCATACAAATTACTAGCTTCCATCAAGCGTGTCCATTGGTTCATACTGGTACTTTCAGTTCCCAACACCGTGTTCAATGAATGAACTCCAAATGTATTGTTGTATTTTAAATAAGCATTGTAATTAATAACTGTGCGGTTCACATTTTGATCCAGCGAGTACGATTTTCCATCGGCTGTAACCAATGCACTTCGCCAATCTACACTTGAGTTGCTAATATAGTCCAACCCAAATTCCGAACGCAACGAAAGTCCTTTTACAGCCTGAATTTTAAACTCGGCAAAAGTATTTCCAACAACACGGTTTTGGGTTACATTATCTTGTAAAAATCGACGGTCGTTGTTCGCAGCTAGGTTGCCCGATTGGGCACTCCAATATCCTGTTGGGTTTATAGTGCTGTAAATTGGCATCCAAGGTAAAGCGTTTCTGTTGGCAGCTTCGAAAGCTCCTGTAGTTCCGCCACCAGCACCAATCGCACCAGCGTAACCTGTTTTTACACGGTTGTTTTTTGAATACGAAAAGGCTAAGTTTGTACCTACTTGCAAGTTTTTGATTATTGTAAATTCTGAATTTACACGTCCCGTCAGGCGGTTTATATCGTTATTTTTCAAAACCCCGGCATCGTTACGGTAATTGAACGAAGTGTACACCGAACCATTTTCAAAACCACGTGTCATATTCAGATTAATATCCTGATATTGACCGGTACGCAATACTTCATCGAACCAGTTGGAATTAGTTGCTAAAGCCTGTTCGCGTGTTAAGTCTTCGAAAGCAACTGTTGCTTTGCTTAAAACATTTCCGGTTGGATTAAACAAGGCAGCCGGGTCGCCCGTTGCATTTTGTAACGATTTATCAGCCAATGCAATCCATTGAGCAGTATTGGCATAACCAATTTGTTGTGGAGAGCGGGTTAAGTTGCTGTAGCCCATTGTATAATCCACATTGATTGTTCCTTTACCGCCATTTTTTTTGCCCGATTTGGTCGTAATCATAATCACACCATTCGAACCACGTGAACCATAAATGGCAGTGGCAGCAGCATCTTTAAGTACTTCCATTGTTTCGATATCACTTGGGTTTATCATCGACATGGGGTCTTGCGAAACGGTACTGGCACTACGTTCCAAACCTCCGCCCGAATACATTGGCACACCATCGATAATCCACAATGGGTCGTTACCTGAACTAATAGAATTCACACCACGAACACGAATGGTAGTCGGTGCCCCGGGCATTCCCGAAGCCGTAGTTACATTTACGCCGGCAGCACGTCCTTGCAAACCTTGAGTAGGCGAAATGGTTTTCAAAGCAGTCAATTCGTCTGATTTAATGGACGATACCGAACCTGTGTAGCTTCGTTTATTTACCACTCCATAACCTACCACCACCACTTCGTCGAGTTTTTTTGTGTCTTCATCCAACACAATAGTGTAAGTATTACTTTCGTTTACAGCTATTTCCTGAGGAGTGTAGCCAACGTACGTAATGGTGAGTTTTGAATTTACGGGAACTTCCAAACGGAATTTTCCATCGAAATCGGTGATTGTTCCTAATGTAGTTCCTTTTACAAGGATGCTGGCTCCGATTATCGACTCGCCTTTAGAGTCGGTGATAACTCCCGTAATTGGTTTAGAACCTGCTTTGGTATTCTGTGCGTTTGCAGTTGAAAAAGCACAGAAAAAAAACAATGCGTACAATAAGATATTGCTTCGCAAAAAAGTTTTTCTTTTCATTGTATATATTAATAAATTATTAGTTTTAAAGCTCATTTGTGGTGATGCGTTTTTTTGACGAAAAAAGAATGACTTTCCCCTAAAGGAAAGGCAGTTTTTTAGCTTCATTACCACCATAATTTTAGTTTTGGTGGTGACTCCCCTTTATAAACAGCTGGTTTTCGCTTTGTGCTTTTTAATTCGGCATCCATTTTCTTCAATTGTTTCTTCAATTTTTTTAGCATGGAAGGATGGTGAATTGCTACATTATTCTTTTCAGCATCATCTTTACTCATGTCGTATAACTCAAGACCAACGTTTCCTTGTTCGTAAACCCCTCTTTTTCCATTGTTTCCTACGCGGACTCCAGCTTTTTGATAGTTGTGAGGCACATGTAATTTCCATTTTCTACTTCGTATGGCTTCCACTTCCGTACCATGATAATAAAGAAGAGTTTTGCGAGCCGAGTGTTTTGTTTTACCTTCAAAAAATGAATTGAGTGCCAATCCATCAATTTTCTGAGTAGGCAAGGGTGCATTTGTCCACTGCGTAAGTGTTGGTAGCAAATCCATGGCAGAAACCATCGCATCGTTCTTCGTGTTTTGAGGAATTTTTTTCGGCCAACTGATAATAAACGGTACACGATATCCACCTTCCATACAGGTATGTTTGCCTTCGCGCAAAGGCAGTGCCGAGCCTGCATGATTTCCAAAAGCCAACCACGGACCATTGTCGGACGTAAAAATAACGATGGTATTTTCTCTGATATTTTTTTCCTTTAGCTTCGCTAAAATTTGACCTACCGAAGCATCTATTTCCTGAATTACATCGCCATAGATCCCTTTTCGACAGCTATTTGTGAATTTTTCTGAGGCATAAATGGGTACATGCGGCATAGGATGCGTCAGAAAAATAAAGAATGGTTTATCGGAATGTTTGTTGATATATTGCAAGGCTTTATCCGTAAATTGCTGCGTAAATTTGGTTTGGTCTGGGTTCTGAGATTCAATACTATCGTTGTGTATAATTGACAAAGGCGGATAATTCGGGTCTGTGTCAGGAATCATATCATTAGAATAGGGAATGCCCCAAAATTCATCAAAACCATGTTGGCTGGGCAAATGTTGCGGTAAATGTCCCAAATGCCACTTACCAAAAATGGCGGTGGCATACCCTTGTGTTTTGAGTAGTTCGGGCAGGGTTTGCTCATCGGGATTTAAACCGATGCGCCATAAATCTTTTGACCAACTCAATCCGTGTGGTACCAATACATTGGGAATTCCAATTCTATTGGAATAGCAACCGGTGAGTAAAGCCGCTCTTGATGGTGAACTAACTGAGGAACCAGCATAATAATTCGTCAGCGCAAGTCCCTCCGAAGCCAATTGATTGAGGTTGGGCGTTTTAATTCCCTTCGCTCCAAAGGGCTCAATATCGGCATAGCCCAAATCGTCGCATAAAATAAGGATAATATTGGGATTTGAATCTTGTGTTTGTATAGGCTTTTTTGCATTTGCATTAGCTACAAAAACAAAATTTGGAAGTGAAAAAAACAAAAGGAATCTTTGTTTGTTCATAATATTATAAATTGCTAAAATATAATTTCTTACTTAAATTCAATCACTTTTGTCTCCTCCGATTTCAATAAAAATTTAGTGCTCAATTTTCCGGTAGAATTATCATTCGCATTTAAAACCGTGAATGGTTTCTTGTCCGAAATTTGCAATTCCACCTGTTGCGCCTTTTTGTTTTTATTTATCAAAATCACCACATAACCATTTTCTGTCCGCAAGGTTTTCATCAATACGCCTTCGGCAAACTTTTTAAAGCGAATGGTAGTTGCAGGTAATTGCGATACTAATTCCCGTTCTATAAATTGTGCCAATGGTCGGTAATTATTCGTTTCGCGTGCTGCAACTCCAACCAGCGTAGGAATCCAAATAACTTTTCCAGCACTAAAAGTATTAGTAGTGGCAACAATTTCGCCCTGCGCATTTTTTGCCAATGCTTGAGCTGTTGTGGGTTGAATTCTTCCTTCCCACAAATGTGCCGGAAGTGTTGCCTTTTGATTTAAAAGCGGAATGCTGAAACTGGCATTTACAAAAGGAACATCTTTGAGCAAACCACCAAATAGTTTGGCATAAGGAAAAGTCGCATTAGTTTGGTTGTGCATAAATTCGTCGAAGAAACCCGTTAAACCTTCCACCAATAATGTGCCGCCTGTAGCTACAAATTGCTCCAATGCTTTCGAATAGTTGGAAGGTAGTGCAATTTGATGTGCCAACACAATCACTTTCCCTTTGTTGTTACTGGCCGAAAAATCAAATTCGTCGATGCATTTTATATTGGACTGAATTCCTAATTGTGCAAAAGTTTCGTAAAATCCAATGGCAGAGCGAATAGCACCACCCGGCAAACGTCCCGCAAAGCTAGCGCCAATAGTTTCGGCACGTCGTTCGCTCCACAGCGATTCGCGCGTGTACAGTATATTAACGCCCGACTCATGCACTTTTGCACTGGCAAACAATGCCGTATTTTTTTTGAGTACCGATGCAACTTGCGATGCTGCTTCAAGTCGGTCGGTGGGTTGGTTTAGCAAATCGAGCAACGCCCATTCGCCCGCTTCGATACCTGCCGAGCGCACATTGAGCGACCAAAATATCATTGCTTTGGCACCCGTCCCAATATTAGTCCAAAGCCATTGCTCAATTTCTTGCTTCGTCGGACACATGGGTATGCCGCCACTCCACAAATTATTTCCACCTTGTAATTCGGTCATAATCCACGGTTTATCACCTGCGCCCGAACGAATAATTTCGCTATTAGCAGACATGGCATAATGGTAGTTGTTGCGTGAAAAATTGCCAAAATGCCAACTCGCATGCGCCGAACCACCAAAACTGTCGAGTATCCCACGCCATTTTGTAAAATCGTATTCGGCGTAAGTATCAAAAATAGCGTGCGTATTTACATGCAAATGACTTGTAGCATCGTGTTTCCTCACTTCCGATTTGAGCCAAGTGAGATACCATGTATTGTAATCCACCAAAAATCGCTCTTCCTGAAATTGCATAATGGGCTTACCTGCTGTATTAAACGCTTTTACAGCGTCTGCTTTCTTCCACTCTACAAATTTTTGAGCAGTAAGTGGTTTGGCAAAAGGCGCTTTTCCACTACCAATTTCATTCATCAGCACCCAGCCATAAAGCGATTTATATTGTTTGAAATGCCCCACTACTTGCTTTATATATTCAGTAATAGAAGCCAAATGCGCATCGGAATCGGGAAATTTAAAACCACCAATATTGGTAAATTCCACCATGGGGAAAAGTGTAGCAATAATGGTAATATTGTGACGTTCTGCTGCTCTAAAGGCGATATCAAAGGTCGAAAAGTCCCACTTTCCATTGCCGTCGTGCATATACGATTCGAACATACGGATGCGGCACATATCCATATTATTATTTTTTAGCATCACAAAAAGCGATTCAATTTCCGCAGCAGATTGCCCACTTTCGATAACAACTTGCCCGCCTACCAAAGGCAGCGAATTGTTTGATATTTCGGTTGAAAATGCAAATGGAAAAATAAAAGTAGCAAAAAATGAGAGAAGAAAAATATGTTTTTTCATTGAAATAATGTATTAAATTTCACTACAAGTCGCAATTGGCACATCCCGCCAAAGCGGGGGCGACGACCGATTTTTTTTCGAGCATAGGGTTTAAACCCTATGCTCATTAATGTTCATTTTATTTTATTGAAACCGATGCCGGCAAATTCGATTTTCCCCAATCGTTAGGAGTAGCACTCATTTCGAACACTAGTTTTCCGCCTTTGCTGATTTCGGAATGTTTGAACCATGCTCTGTTAAGCGATTTTCCGTTGAGAGTGGCTTTGGTAGCATAAATATTTTTTGCAGCATGATTTTTTGCAATAATATGGAATTGTTTATTCCCTTCGAGTTCAATCGTTGTTTCAGCAAAAAGAGGTGTCCCAATCAAGTACAAATCCTGACCAGCAACCGGAAAAAAGCCCATGGCACTGAATACATACCATGCCGACATAGAGCCTGAATCGTCTTGCCCGGGAATTCCAGCACTGCCAGGTTGATACGCTTTGGTCAAAATATCGTGCACACGGCGTGCTGTCGACGGATAATCGCCGGCATAGATATATTGATACGGAATCAGAAATTCGGGTTCGTTTTCAATCCCAAAAACACCCGAATCGAACAATTTATCTAAGTAGGCAATGTATTGTTTGCTTCCACCATGTTTATCAATTAGTGTTTGCATGGCATGTGGCACGTAGGTAGAATATATCTGCGAACCACCTTCGTAAAAATAGGGGTCGTTCCAATGGTCTTTACGTTTTGAAACAGGCGTAAAATCAGGCATCCATTTTTCGGTACTATCTTTAGCCCAAAACATCTTATGTTCGGGGTGAAAAAGATTGAAAACGTTCAATGATTGCTCGTTATACTTGTTTGCCAACTCTTTGTTTCCAACTGTTGCGGCAATGTTGGCAATGCAAAAGTCGTTGTAAGCATACTCCAGGGTGCGCGAAACTTTTCCAGCTACTTTACCTGGCAATATATAGCCGTATTTGTTATAATCATTGGCGTATCGTCCACGAATTTGGGGATTTTCGGGTTGAATTTCAGCATTTCTTCGTGCAGCATCTAAAGCCAATTGCACATCAAAACCGCCTAATTTCTTCAGCACCGCATCGGCCAATACCACATCAGCATTGCTTCCGCCTTGCATCATGGCGTAATCGCCCGCTATCCAAGCATCAGGCAAATAGCCACGTTGCTTGTAAATTTCGAGTAGCGTTTGTACAAATTCGCGCTGCCTTTCGGGCCATACCAAAGTGTAAAGAGGCATGGTGGCTCTAAATACATCCCATACGCAATAAAAATCCCAGTAATGCGGCACATTCGGATTCCAGCCCGGCACTTCACTTGTTACGTTGGTTGGCATCAACAAGGTGTTGCGAAGCGCACTTCTGAAAAGTTGTTGTGCCAACACGCTGCCACCTTTTGTCTGTATTTTTTGCAATTTGTCGGTCCATAAGTTTTCCGCGTCAGCCAAAATCTCATCGAATCCTTTTTTACCATTATTGCGGGCATTAAGCATGGCAGCCTCGTAGCTCAACAGCGACACGCCAACTTTACAATTCACCTCCATGCCCGAATTGCCTGCAAACGAGACCATTGCCCCAAAGCGTTTCAATAATTTTTCAGGATTGCTCAATGCAAGACTTTTTCGGTTAATGGTTTTGCCATCCAACCAAATACCCGAAGAAGTAAAGGGCTTATCGAACTCAATATAGCAATAAAAGGTATAGGGATTCAAACCACCCCAACCGCCTTCGCAGCTTATACTTGCTTCGAGCGTTGTGGGCGTTAAAAAACTTATATAACCGTTTGTCCAGTACGTGCCCGGTATTTCATTGCTAATGCGCGTAAGCGTGTTCGACACATCAATTACCACATTGGCATTTAAGGAATTGCTTTGGCTGTATTTTTTCGAAAATGTATACCGATGATAACCTACTTTTTGACTAGCAGTAAGTTCCGCTTTCACATAGGAGTCTCTATCTTTTAGAGTTACTGTATAATAACCGGGATAGCCCGCTTCGTTGAGTTTCGAGTATTTATAATATCCATTCAAACGCATGCTGTCAACCTGTGGCATAAAGAGGAAGTTGCCGTAACGCGGAGCACCGCCAGTGCCACTCGTGCGGGTATGACTAAAGCCCACAATCGGTTCGTTAGAAACATAACCCGAGGTCGGTTGCCATGCTACACGCACTTCGGGTCCCAATTTCACCATGCCAAACGGCACCGAAACACCAGGATACACATTGCCTCCATCGGTGCCCCAAAATACACTGGTGCGCGACAAAATATCGCTTGCCGAAACTGAAACCGTCAATAAAAATAATAGAAATGCTATACTGAGTTTTTTCATTTTTTAGAACAAAGAGCCAAGAACCAATATTCAAGAAATTAATAAAACGCGCCTACAATAAGCCTTATAAAGTTTTCAGAACCAAAACTTCAAACGGTTTTAGCTCAAATTCCTTATTGGTATTTTTTGTATTGTGTAAGATATTTTCAAATGAATTGGCATTGTTATTCAACGAAATTTTCTTTGCATTTTTCGATAAATTCACCATTACAAATCCACTTTCTTTCCCTTTGCGTGGCACAATTACCACTTGCTCATCGCCTGTTGCCAATGGTTTTACGTTCGCTTTTTCGGCCGTATGCAGCAACAGTTTTTTTAATGCTGGCTTTCCGGGGTCAGTTCCCAACAGTATCACTCGTCCTTTGCCCACCGCATTCTCAATTACAGCAGGCTTTTTATCGTGTGCGCCACCCTTGTAATTGGCTAACTCCTTTCCGTTTTTACTTTGTAAAGCCAAGCTCCAAAGCGATGCTTCGGATTGCTCAATGTTTAAATCGGTGGCATAATCAATCATAAATGGCATTTCTTCAGCCCTACGTTTGGCACCAATAGGAATAATGGTTTTTACATTAATGCCACTCCAATCTTCAATATTACCCAGAAAATGATTGGTGTGCTGCGCCCATTCTTCATTGCGATACGCACTTTGCGGACCTATAACCAGCGTTCCACCTTGCTCTACCCATGTTTTTAGGCGACTCTGAAATTTTTCGGAAATAACAGGCATTAAAGGTATGAAAATTAGTTTATATTGACTCAAATCAGCCGAAGAATAAATCACATCCCTAAAAATATGCGCATCGGCCATAGCGCGATAAAAACGATAGGTCCAATCCCAATAATAATTAATGCCGCTAGAGTATTCTTCGAACTTAAACCCCGTTTCCGACTCGTGACTGTACAACACTGCCGCCTCGGCTTTAGCCACAGGATTGCTCATTAAAAATTCCGACGATTTATCTAACTCTTGGCCTAATTCTTTTATTTCCTGATAATTGGATACTTCACCACCAAAAGCTGAAACCACCGAACCATGCACCATTTCTTGTCCGGCACGATGTTGGCGCCACAACCAAAACATAGCGCCTTGTCCGCCCGAAGCGTAATTCATCCACAAGGCGGCTTTCATACTTCCGGGGATTTGATGCAAATACCAAGTTTGACCTTTGTCGCCGCCGCCCGAAAAATTAGGAGCCGTTTCAAAAAGCCAGTGAAATCCCATTCCTTGTCCGCGCAAACGGTCGTAATTGCTCTGAATCAAATCGTATGCCTCAAAACTATGGTAATTATTAGTGGAAGTATAATCGAGATTTTTGAAAAGTTTTTCGTAATCAACAGTTTGCTGCGGCATACCATCGTGGGTAATGGGAAGTTTTGAGTATTTACGAATAGCTGCCAACTGAATATCATGAAATTCGACTATCATATCGTTGGTAAATGCCGCCCACGCAAAACGGAGCGAAGGATGATGCCATACTTTGGAGGCAGGCATGGGCACTTGTTCAAATTTTGAGTAGGTTTGACTCCACAAATCGGTACACCAAAGTTGGTTTAAATTATCAATCGTATTGTAACGTTTTTTTAACCAGCTTACCCACTGCTTTTTCGTTTCTTGACTATAATCGTGCGAAAGCGAAAATTCATTGTCTGTTTGCCAGCCAATTACGCCGGGTTTGTTGCCAAATTCCTGCGCCATTTTGGTGCATATTTTTTCGGAGTATTGGCGGTAAATTTTACTTGTATAGCTGCAATTGCGTCTGCCGCCATGCGTCATTTGCAAGTCGTTTTCGTTCAGTTGAAATATTTGAGGGTGTTTTTCGGCCAACCATGCCGGAGGTGTAGCAGTAGGTGTGCCAAGAATTACATCAATTCCGTTAGCGTGTAATTTTTCAACCACACGATGCAACCA
>CAMBSB010000120.1 GCA_945870155.1 Paludibacter jiangxiensis
GAGTAAAAAAAGCAAGCAGAGCGGTGTTTTATCCCTCCGCTAAAGCTCCGGGATAAAACACCGCTCTGCTTATAACATGCAAATTAATCTCTTTTTAACTGGTGATTATTAATTGCGAAAAATTGGTGGTTTTTTATTTGCTAATTACATTTGTTTTCTTTCATCTTTCGTTCTTATTTATCGACTGCGTCTTTACATCCCCTTCAGGGGCTTGGGGCAGTTTAGAGAAAAAGATTAATGAAATGTTGACCTCCCCTAGCCCCTCCAAGGAGGGGAATTTGTATGTAGGTTGTTTGGGGTTTAGTGGAATGAATGGAATTTTTTTTTGATTTTTTTGTGAGAAAAAGATTTAGACTGCGTCTTATCCCCCTCCTTGGAGGGGTTAGGGGAGGTCGGTCAGGAAGTAAAATAAAGAAAAAGATTATGAACGTGAAGTGTTGTTTTGTTTGTTGTTTCCTCAAATTTTCGCAATTAAAAATCACCACTAAATGTAGAATAGTTGACCTCCCCTAGCCCCTCCAAGGAGGGGAATTTGTGAATGGGTTGTTGGGGGTTTAGTTCGCGGAATGGAATTTTTTAATTATTTTTGTGAGAAAAAGATTTACACTGCGTCTTATCCCCCTCCTTGGAGGGGTTAGGGGAGGTCGGTCAGGAAGTAAAATAAAGAAAAAGATTATGATTGAGTAGTGTTGTTTCTTTTTAAGCTGATGAGTTCGAGAATTTAACCTCACCCCCTGCCCCCTCTCCTTGATGAGAGGGGAACTTAGTGCGTGTACATGATTTTTATGCGTATATTCACAGTTGACCTCCCCTAGCCCCTCCAAGGAGGGGAATTTGTGAGTGGGTTGGGATGAATGAATGGCTTCTAATTTCAATTTTCTTTCTAATATATCGACTGCTTCTTTACATCTCCATTTTGGGCTTGGAGTATTATTATTTTAACTCAATAAGTTTATTAGTGAAAATAATTATAAAAAACGCTAATAAAAAACCGTTGAATTGGATAAGTGATGTATATTTGCGATGTATAAATACGGGGAAGTAGTGAAAAACAAAAAGACCCCGCAACAGGAATACGGAGTCTTTTCTCATAGAACGGAATGATTCTGCTTAGTTGGCAGTCGCAATAGATGTAGGAGTCGATGCGGCTGTCTCTTTTTTTGCTATATTCATTCGTCGGGTCCGGCGTGCTTTAACGGTAGTATTAAAAGACAACAAGTAATTGTTTAGTTCCCCAATCAATTTCGAGTAATCTTTATCAGTATGCTCTATACTGGCCAGTTCAATAGATTTAAAGAGGTTACGAAGTGCATTAATAACACTACGCTTTACCTCATAACTCTGCGAACGGACACGTTCAACAACCACGGTTTTTATGCTGGTTGTGAAAGTATTAATTGCATCCTGTACCGTTTTTAACTCATTCACGTAAATCGTCATCGACAATCCTGCAATAGCAGTTTTGTTAGCGGTTTCGTTCAGTACATTCAAAAAAACATTTACTTTTTCCGATTTCTCGGTTTGGTTTGCTTTTTGAAAATCCTTTAAATACCGTTTAATAACCGGAATTACGTGTGTAAACTCTTCCTGCGAAGCTATAGTAGCATTTTCTACTATAAGCGCTTGCTGTTTAATGGCGTTAAGCACTTGTTTTCGGCGCAGAACAAGTTGTAACACTTTGTCATTGTCCGGAAAACTACGAGCTTCCACAGTGGTTAGTTTACTGAGTTTGGACCTTTCAGCTTTCAATAACTGAAACATTCCGTTAATACCAAGGGCTTCGGGATCGTGTTTTTCAACAATCTCTATCACCCTTTCAAAAATTTCAGAAAGCTCGAATTTTCGGGCTTCGCTGATACATGATAGAAAAAATAATTTTTGCATTGTGAATCTATTTTTATAAATTAAAAAAACTGATTATTATGCCGGATTGAATTTCTTAATCATGTTCTGAAACTTCCTGTTGCGTAACAAAATGTACAATAAAAAATCACCCTCCGGCAATTTTTTTGAATCATTTACACTGTTTTTTTCAGAAGAATATACAGTGTTAATGATACGGCTGCAAACATACTGAAAATTTTAAAACAAAACAATAGAAAAATAAATTATTTTTCGTGAGAATGTTGAAAAGTTTTCCAAAACATTTTTTAAACTGCTAAATATAAGTAGTTTATACTTTCATTTTTGCGAAAATATTTCCAAAAATTATTTTTCAACAGTCTGTTGATAACTTTTAGTTTGTGATGTATTTCTGAATTATATTGATGAATAGCACAAAATACCCTGATAAAATACCGATTAAAAAATGCAGCCTTAGTGGTAAACCACCACACCCTGCTAATAAATCTATTATAGGCAGTATAAGGTAAATACTCTGCCCCCCGACCCCCTGAAGAGGGAGTTCCAGGGTGTTATACATTATTCAATCAATTATTAAATTTCATGTTTGGCATTTCAAGTGTCATTAAATTAAAAGTTTTCAACAAAATCAATGTTCTGGACTATTCTAGAAGTGCTAAGTAGTTATGCTAAACGAAAAAAAACAATTTTTTTTTATCTGTTTCAGTGCTGTAATAATAAAAAAATAAATTGTTTTTTACCCTTTTAGAGCAAATAATAGTAAAAAATAAATTGTTTTTATGTCCATCACGGTGTAAATTGTAAAAAAACAAATTATATTTTAACAAAAACGGCTGAAAATACAAAAAAACAAATTATATTTTAACCATATTAGATGAATAACACAAAAAAACAATTTATATTTTAACAATAATCGCCGATGAACCCATAAAAACAATTTATTTTTTTACAATATTTGCTGATAAACCCATAAAAACAAATTGTTTTTTTTCAATTTTTACCGAAAAACACAAAAAAACAAATTATATTTTAACAATATTTGCTGAATAACACAAAAAAACAATTTATTTTTTTACAATATTTGCTGATAAACCAATAAAAACAAATTGTTTTTTTCCAATTTCTTCCGAAAAACACAAAAAAACAATTTATTTTTTTGCGAATTATGCTTTAAAAAGCTTCTATATTATTTTTTTTAAACCATAAAAACGGCTTTATAAGCTTGCAAAAACTGTTTTTTTTAAATGTTTACATAAAATTGAGTTAAGTACATTAATTTCTTAATAAGAATGTGAAAATATGAAGGTTTTTTTGTAGTTTTGTGGGGTTGTAAAAAATTCACAGAAAGCTATTTTTAAATACCTTATAATAATAATTTTATGTTGTTTGAGAGGAACACAGGTTCTGAAACCAAAGCAATAGCTCAAATTTTCAATAATACAGTGGCTACTTATAAGTATTATTGGTTTGTTTCAATACTTGATATTGTTGTGAAAGAGCAACGCCGACAAATTTCTTTTTGGGAGATTATTGTGGGAATGGTTGCTGAGGCATGGTATCCCATACATTACTTTCGTTTAAATTTCGGAAAATCGGATTCATTTTATAATCAAATAATTGAAATACAACACATACTTAACATACCTATTAATGCTAAAAAATCGGATATAAAAAAATCCATTTTAACCAATTTGAATACACCCCGAATTAAAAGTATTCTGAATGTATTTAAGTTGAATGTCCCTTATCGTTTCTTATCTCCCTGGATAAAATACACAACAGATGCCCAGGTTACTATACAATCTCAATCTTATGCAAACAATTGCTTGTATGCTATTAATGGAGAATCGATACAAATTAATCCTAAGTGGGAACAATTTCTGAATGACAATTATCTTATTTTACGTGATTATACATTTTGGAATTTGACTGATTTTATTCAAAAGCGCAACCCAAACGTACCTGATGTGCCATCTAAATTAGTAAAACCAATTAGTAGGGAGTCATTAACAAAACACCGTAACTTCTGGAATACATATATCGACTTAAAAGGCTCAATTCAATGTATTTATACTGGAAAAGAACTATTCAAAAAGGAGTATGATTTAGATCACTTTATTCCTTGGAGTTACTTCACAAACGATTCTATTTGGAATATTATACCTGCGGAACATATTGCTAACATATTGAAAAGTGACAATCTACCCATGTTAGAAAAGTATTTAAAACCATTTGCTAAAACTCAACATGAAGCTTTAAAATACATATACACCAAAAATCCTAACAATATAATACTTGAAGATTACCTAACAATACACGATTCTATTTCTGAATTAATTCAACTATCGGAGAATGATTTTATGCATGTTTTTCAGAAAACATTCACACCAATGGTACAGATTGCTGAAAACATGGGTTTTAAATATTGGCAAAATTCAATTTAGAGATGAAAAAGATAATCAACAATCCCCATTTAACTGCCATTGAACGGACATCCATGTCGTTCCCAACTCGTTGGTTAAAACAAAACAATCTATTAAAAGGAGAGATATTAGATTTTGGTTGCGGTTTTGGAATTGACACGGAACAGCTTAAAGAACAAGGTTTTGATATTGTTGGCTACGATAATTATTATCGACCTGAATATCCTGAAAAACGCTTCGACACTATTATCTGTAATTATGTGCTAAATGTATTAGAACCCAACGAACAAGCGGAAGTTTTAATGTCGGTTTCGGAAATGCTAAAACCTACAGGCAAAGCCTATTTCGCCGTTAGGCGAGATTTGAAAAGCGAAGGTTTCCGTACGCATTATGTGCATAAACTTCCTACCTTTCAAAGTAATGTAATTTTACCATACAAGAGTGTTTTCTCTAACGAAAATTGCGAAATATACGAATACAAACATTATAATCAAAATGCAAAGCAGCCAACAGAATGCGTTTTTTGTAATTTGGATAGCGAAAAAGAACTGATTTCAGAAACGGCAACAGCCGTAGCATTTTTAGATAGCTTTCCGGTAAATCCCGGACACACATTAATTGTCCCCAAGCGACATGTGGTTGATTACTTTGAACTATCCATCCACGAGCAACGTGCATTGTGGTTGTTGGTTAATCGTTGTAAAACACTAATTCAAAAGCGTTTTAATCCCGATGGCTTTAATGTAGGCATAAATGTGGGCGAAGTAGCCGGACAAAGTATTTTTCATGTACATATACATCTTATACCACGCTATAAAGGTGATGTAGAGAATCCGAGAGGTGGGGTGAGAGGGGTTGTGCCTGGGAAGAAGGATTATTAATTTTAAAAAGTCATTAAACTATTAAAAAAGTTTATATTTGCGATACAATTTAAAATGAGATTACATATAACTACGAATACGATGTGTGTGGTTATTAATCACTTATATAAATGAATATATGCTTTGTAGTAATGGGTATATTTAAATGTTAGCGGTAAGGTAAAAAAAAAGAAACTTAACAAAATACAAGAACTTAATGGAATCAAAAATATTCAAAGCATTCATTGCTTCGCCGAGTGACACAGCTCAAGAAAGAGAAATTTGCGAAAAAGTATTTAGTGAAATTAGTCATGGAATAGGCAATATCTACAACTTTAGAATTGAATCACTAAAATGGGAAAATGATGTCAGACCAACAATACAAAATAAGGATGGACAGTCTATTATCAATGATCAAATTGGCAACACATATGAGATTTTCATTGGTATAATGAATAAAAAATTTGGGTCTCCAACTCCAAAGGCAGGTTCAGGCACAGAAGAAGAATTTAATAATGCATTCCAGAGATTTCAAGAAAAGAAAGATGTAGAAGTATCATTCTATTTTAATGAAGAACCTCCAAAATCAATGAGCGAATTAAACCCCGAGGAATTAGTTAAAATCAAAAACTTTAGATCAAAACTGACAGGGCTAGGAATCTATGGAACTTATAACGGTGTTTTTAATTTCGAAGAAAATCTTAGAAAACATCTTACAAAATATTTTATTGACGAATTTAAAAAGAAAAATACGGCTGTACCAGCCGTATCAATAAATCTAATAAATAAAGAAACCTTAAGATTAATTTTCAACAAGAGACTAAACGATTCTCTAAAAGGGTTTGATGACCAACCAAAAGTTTGGATAGAACCCATAATTAGTAGAACAAGTGAAATTTCTCAGAATCCTGATGAAAATTATAACCAAAGAATCCATATTGAAGAGATATTACATTCAGAATGTTCTTACATAATTAAAGCACCAACTCAGTTTGGACTTACTGCATTGGGTCATTATTTAGTCAAAGAGGCTTGGGAGAATGATGAACTGTGGGTTTATATAGATAACAAAAATACTAAACCTCACACTATTCAAAATGCAGTAAAAAATGAATTAGAATCATTAGGTCAAAATATTAAAGACGTAAAATGTATTGTTTTTGATTCTTGGACTTCAAATGAGAATGCGTCTCTAAAGAAATTGAAAACCTTATGTAGTGTAAATAAAGATATTCCGATTATAGTTTTACATTCAATTGATGATTCTATTTTTCTAAACTGCGAAGATGAAGATAAGGAGGAAATTGAAATTGACAAAGATTTTATTCCATTACATCTATTAGCTTTACCAAGAAATCACATTCGACAAGTTGTAACACAATATAATAAAGAAAAGAAAATAAACGAGGACGATGAAAAGGTTTTAAATAAAATTGTAGCAGACTTAGAGTGCTTAAATATTCACAGAACTCCATATAATTGTCTTACTCTTCTTAAAGTTTCCGAAAAATACTATGATGACAGTCCAATTAACAGGACTAAAATGATTGAAATGATACTTTTCGTTTTATTTGACATGGGGGAAATCCCACGTTATAAAACAAAGCCCGATTTGAAAGATTGTGAATATGTTCTAGGCAGATTTACTGAAATAATGATAAAAAAAGGGTGTTATGATTTTTCAAGGGAAACATTTATTAAAGAATTAAGATCATTTTGCGATGAAAAATACATAGATTTAGACGTGGATATTGTTTTTGATGTTCTCTATAATAACAATATTATTGTCAACAAATATGGTATGTTTGGATTTAGGTCAACTTTTTGGATTTTCTATTTTGGAGCAAAACGAATGCACTCTGATGACACCTTTAAGAAATATATATTTGATTCTAAAAAATATGCTACTTTTCCTGAAATTATCGAATTTTATACTGGTATTGATAGAAATAAAGATGATGTATTAGAGATTCTTTTGGATGATATTAAAACAACTTGTGATACCGTCTATAATAAAGTTGGTATCGAAGACAATATTAACCCACTTGGTTTTGCAAAATGGAAACCGACAGAAGAAAGTATTGAAAAAATTCAAGCTGAAATTAGTGACAGTGTAATAAATTCAAAATTACCTGATTCAGTAAAAGATCAACATCTTGACAAAGGTTATAATCAAATAAAACCTTATAATCAAAGCATTAATCAGATATTTGAAGAATACTCGTTACATAATTTAATGCAGCAGATTAAAGCTTCCTCAACTGCATTGAGAAATAGTGATTATGCTAATCCTGATATAAAAAAGAAATTATTGAAAGAAATATATAGAAGTTGGGAACAATTATCAAAAGTGCTATTTGCTTTAGCTCCAATAATGGCTTCAAATGGGGAAGCTGCTTTTGAAGGTGCATCTTTTACGCTTTTAGGAGATTTTGGAGAGACATTTGAAGAAAGATTAAATAAGGTTTTTCAGGTAAATCCTACAAATGTTGTCGGTTTTTTTAAAGACGATTTATACTCACCCAAACTAGGTCCTCTTTTCTTTGAAAATTTTAGAAATGAAAGCAATACGCTCCTTAAACATCATCAAGCTTTACTTATAATTTTTAAGAGACCTAACGGTTGGAGAAAAGAAATTGAAAATTACATTGTTAGTTTAAATAAAAATTCATTTTTTCTATTTGACACAGTAAACGCATTAAGAACAAAATATAGGTATGATTTTGCAAATGAAGATGAACTGAAGGATATTTCATATTTAACGAAAATGGGGCTTGCAAAACATGAATTTGGAGGAGCAAAACCAGGTTTAAATCAGATCATAAAAATTAACGATAGCATTTTGCCGAAACGAGAGTTTAATGGCTAAATCGAAAGCCCTAACCGCTAACACGCGCTTTATTGTCACAGGCTGGCTGACGGTAGGTGGAAGCGTAGAAAAAAAGACGCAGTAATATTTAGACGAAAAAAAAACAAAATATATGGAAACACAATTTCAGTACATCGTTTCGCTTGCGAAACAATATCACGAATACTCTGAACATAATGGAGATTTATTTGCTGCTATTAACGCACTACCCGAAAATATAGTTAATGAGATTTATTCCGAATATGGTGACCCAGAACGTGATTTTAAACCAGTCAATTTACTACGAGCTGAAACTGCAAGAAGACTTTTGCAAGGAGAATTAGTTACTGAAAACCTTGTGACTGAAATAAAAGATAAAATACGAATAAAAGATATAGAATACTTCAACCATTACAGAGAAAGTTTTCTTAATCAGCTCCGTGATTATGCAGTATCAAAAAGAGACTTATTTGCAAATTGGCAAAAACCATGGAATGTATTTCACACCTTTTTTTATCGTGGAGTTATAAAAGAAACTGTTCAAACTTACTTAGAACAAATATCCAAAGATTTACAAGTAAAATTGAATCTTAATGACTACAATTTTCATAAAGTCGATTTTCAAGGTGCTTCAAATTTCGGCAGCGATTTTTGTTGGTTAGCTTTATATCCAATTACAAAAGAATCACATAAAGAGAGTTATCAGTTTTTTATACGTTTGGGCGAAAAGCCAGAAGCTGGTCAAATTGCTGGTTGGTCTATAAAAAATCCAAATTCAAACAATTTAAAACCAATTGAAAACTACAATGATGCATTCAACATTCTACAAGATCTAAAACAAGAAATCATTCAGTTAAATAAAGAAATCAGAAACTATTTTAAATTTGCGCCAGGCAGTCAAGCATCTGAATGGCAGAGATTTTATACAGAAAAAATAATTGCTGTTGATTTTGATATTAATGATCTTACTATGTATAATTCAGGGGAGGAAATAAACAATTTCAGAGGACTTCCCGAAGATTCTATCTCTAATGTAACTTGGAATTTATGGCTGTTCAAAACGGCAAATATTGGCGATGTTGTTTTTGCAACAAAAGGTGTTAATACTTGCTTAGGCATAGGCATTATTCAAGGTAATTACAACTATGATACAAATTCTGAAAATTACAAACATAAAAGAACAGTAAAATGGATTACCGATAAAGTTTACCAATACAAATCTAATACACTTGACTACCCAACAGGCGGAAAATACAAGACACTATTTAGACCAGACACATTTAGCCCAACCAAAATTTACGAATTTATTTTAAATGAATATGCTAGATTATATCCTGAATTAACTTCAATATTTGATGAAAACAATTTAAAATATACTCTTGAGAAAGTTGTTGACGGAGTCGTTGCCGAGCCAATCGACGATTACGGACAAGATCAAGAAGAAAACGAACCTTTAAACTTTTGGTGGCTTAATGCAAATCCAAAAATTTGGAGTATTAACAATAACGTAGAAGGGCAACTTCAAACCTATACAACTCACAATGAAAGAGGCAATAAGCGAAGAGTCTATAAATACTTCGAAGCTGTTAAACCAGGTGATTTGATTATCGGTTACGAAAGTACTCCAACAAAACAAATCAAGGCAAAATTTGAAATCACAAAAGGTATTCACAAAACGGATGATGAGGGTGAATGTATTGAGTTTGTACTTATTGAGAAATTAGAAATACCTGTAAGCTGGAATGAGTTAAAAAATAATGCATTACTTGAGAAATGCGAAGTTCTAATCAGCAATCAAGGAAGTCTTTTCAAGTTAACTGAAGAAGAATATGATATTATTTGTGATATCATTGATACAAAAAACATTATTACAGAAAAGACGACAAATACTCTAAAAAACAATAAATACACATTTTTAGAAGATACCGACAAGCCATTTATTTGTGAAGCTGATTTTTTACAAACAGTATCTTTACTCAAAAAGAAAAAGAATATTATTTTACAAGGCCCTCCTGGCGTTGGCAAAACTTTTATAGCTAGAAAATTGGCATACGAAATTATGCAGGAAATAAAAGATACCAATATCGAGATGGTTCAATTTCACCAATCATATAGTTATGAAGATTTTATTCAAGGATTAAGACCGACACAAAAAGGCGGTTTTGATTTAAAGGATGGGATTTTCTATACATTCTGTCAAAGGGCATTAGCACACCCGGACAGACCTTTCTTTTTCGTAATTGACGAGATAAACAGAGGAAACCTAAGTAAAATATTTGGAGAACTCATGATGTTAATTGAAGTAGACAAACGAGATGAAAAGTTTGCTTTGAAGTTGACTTATGCTGAAGATGAAGAAGACCGCTTTTATGTTCCGAAAAATTTATATATCATTGGTACAATGAATACTGCCGATCGTTCATTGGCAATTGTTGATTATGCTTTGAGGAGACGTTTTGCATTTGTAACTTTACAACCTGATTACGGAGATAATTTCCGTTCGTTCCTTTCTAGTAAAGGGTTGACGACTGGATTGGTGGAACATATTTGTTCAACAGTGACAAAAGTAAACAGCAAAATTAAAGAGGATATAAATCTAGGAGAAGGATTTCAAATTGGACACAGTTATTTTTGCACTTACCAAACCAATGAAGATGAGAATAAATGGTGGAATGAAATTTTGAATTTTGAATTAAAGCCACTTTTAGAAGAAATCTGGTTTGATGATTCGTCTAAAGTTACAGAAATTTTGAAACAACTTTCAAGATAAACTATGCAAATTCCTATTGAAAATATTTATTTTCTACTCTGCTACGCTTGGAATAAGCTAGATGAGAAAGAACGTGTAAATGTTTCGATTGATGTTAAAATTGAACTTCTTGACTTATTTGCAAAGATTTTAATCAACGCCACGAAAACCCTTTTAAAAAGAGGTATTGATAAAAATTATATTGACCATACTGAAGAGCTCAACGGAGTTAAAGGCAAAATACAGATAAGTCAAACCCTAAAAAGCAATTTACTTGTTAAACAAAGAACAATTTGCACTTTCGATGACTTTTCCTCAAACATAATTTCTAATAGAATTCTAGTTTCAACTATTTACAGACTAACTAGAACAAAAGGACTTGACAAAGAATTAAAAAACGAACTGGTAGCATTACAACGAATGTTATCAGATATTGACCAAATTGAAATCACAAGTTCGCTTTTTAAACAAGTAAGACTTAATAGAAACAACCGATTCTACGGCTTTGTGATGAATGTTTGCCAAATCATTTATGACAGCACATTACCGTCTGAGGAACAAGGGAAATATAAGTTTTCAGACTTCACGAGAGACGACAATAAAATGAATCAACTCTTTGAAGCATTTATCAGAAACTTTTATAGAATTGAGCAGCAAAAATACAAAACTGTAAAAAAAGAAACAATTAAATGGCAGTTTGACAATACAGACAATGAAAGCTATCAGTATTTGCCACAAATGGAAACTGACATAACATTAGAAAATGAAGAAGAAAAAATAATCATAGATGCCAAGTTCTACAGAGAAACTATGACTATCAACTACGACAAAGAACGAATTAAATCAGCAAATCTATATCAGTTATTCAGTTATCTATTAAACCAACAGGACAGCACTTCAAAGACACAGGCAGCGACTGGAATTCTGCTATATCCTACAATTGAGACTGATTATGATTTAAACTTCAAATACAACGAACATAAAATTCAGATTAGAACAGTGAATTTAAACTCAAATTGGAGAAACATTTCGACAAGACTAAAGGAAATAACAAACACTAACTTCTAATACATGTTTAAGAACTTATACTTGCTGTTGTGCTTATTTATACTGATGCTCCTGCAGATGCATGTACACGAATGCAACGTATTAATGAGTGCAAAGAGAATAACAATCGTCCGATAGGACACAGAATAATAAGAATATGAAAAAGTTTCTAATTTTTACTAGTGGCTTTGTTGCAGGTATATTGGCAACAATTTTAGTGGCATATTTTATTTCTATAGCAAACAAACCTAATGATGATGGTCTTGCTGGACTTACAGTATTTCCAGAAAAAGGTGAATGTATAACAACAACTTCAAAAAATAGATCTTGTGAAATTGAAATTTTTCAAGTCCTTGCACCGAATGTAGCATTGGGAAATATCAAATTCTATTCGGACGAAGAAATGTTTGATAAACATACCGCAATTATGACATATTAAATGATATAGTCGTTTTGCTTATAAATTATGATAACAAAACATACTATGACGACCAAAAAATAGATATTTCTAATAAATGTGCGTGACAGATAGACACATACCAATATAAGACTAAAAGTGAATTTGAAAAAACTGTTCCTGCAATTGTTATAGAGTAATCCCTGTTAAGTTTAGCGTGTAATTTCGACTTATGCTGGGCATTGCGTCCCATTTCCGTTTGTAACTGAACAAGCTCGAAAAAAAAGAGTATTGAATAGTAAAATTGCATATAATCAAACATTCGTGATATTTTGAGATCTACTTATGAATAATATCGCATTTATTGATACTGAAATTGATCCTAAAAGTGGAAAAATAAATGACATTGGCTGTGTAAAAGGCGATGGTAGTATTTTTCATCGGAATTCAATTTTAGAACTTGTTCCTTTCGTTAATGGAACTAATTATGTATGCGGTCATAATATCTTACATCACGATTTAAAATTTATCGGAAAACCATTATTCGAGGCAGGGATTACAGCTGCAATTGACACCTTATTTTTATCTCCATTACTTTTCCCGACCCGACCGTATCATGCGCTTTTAAAAGATGACAAATTGCAAACAGAGGAATTAAACAATCCTTTGAATGATGCAATAAAGGCCAAAGATTTGTTTTATGATGAGGTTGCTGCTTTCAATCAGATTGACAGCGATTTACAGCAAGTATTATATGGCCTATTACACGATAAAAGGGAATTTAAATCGTTTTTTAAGTTTATCACATTTCAGCCCCAAAACTCCACTTCACTTGCCCTGATTATTACAAAACGGTTTAAAAATGCTATTTGCGAAAATGTAAAAATCCAACAAATAATTGACGAAAACCCTATTGAACTTGCCTTCTGTTTATCGCTGATAAACTCGTTTATTCAACACCAGAAAATTCACTCCATTACACCTCCTTGGGTATTGAAAAATTATCCTGAAGTTGAACGATTAATGTTTAAACTCAGGAACAAACCTTGTGTTACAGGTTGCCCATATTGCAATAATGCCTTAGATATACATGTTGGTTTAAAACGCTTTTTCGGATTTGATACATACAGAACTTATGGCAGTGAACCCTTGCAGGCAAAAGCAGTTAAAGCAGCTGTTGATTGTAAATCCTTATTGGCAGTATTCCCAACCGGAGGTGGTAAATCCATAACCTTTCAGGTGCCAGCATTAATGTGTGGTGATAACTCAAAAGCCCTTACAATTGTAATTTCGCCTTTACAATCGTTAATGAAAGATCAGGTTGATAATCTTGAAAAGATAGGAATTACACAAGCTGTTACCATAAATGGTTTATTGGATCCGATTGAAAGAGCTAAATCTTTTGAAAGAGTTGAAGATGGTTCGGCCTCAATTCTCTATATTTCACCGGAATCCTTGCGTTCAAAATCAATTGAACGATTAATTCTCGGCAGAAAAATTGCACGGTTTGTAATTGATGAGGCACACTGTTTCTCGTCCTGGGGCCAGGATTTCAGGGTTGACTATTTGTATATTGGTGATTTTATAAAATCCATTCAGGAGAAAAAACATTTGCAGGAAGGCATTCCAGTTTCTTGCTTTACCGCTACAGCCAAACAAAAAGTAATAGAAGATATTATAAGTTATTTTAGGGACAAACTATCCTTAGAACTTGAACTTTTCACGTCGAAAGTTTCGAGAACCAATCTTCATTACAAAGTATTTGAAGAATTTGAAGAAGAAGATAAATATCAGAAATTACGGGATTTAATTTCCGAAAAGAATTGTCCGACAATTATTTATGTGTCGCGTACCCGTAAGGCTTATATGCTAGCCGAAAGGTTGACAAAAGATGGATTCAGCGCCAAACCATATCATGGCAAAATGGATGTTAAGGAAAAAACAACCAACCAAAACGAATTCATAGAAGGAGCAGTTCAAATCATGGTTGCAACATCAGCATTTGGCATGGGCGTGGATAAAAAAGATGTTGGCATGGTTGTTCATTATGAAATCTCTGATTCGCTCGAAAATTATGTACAGGAGGCTGGTAGAGCAGGAAGAGATGAAAATATTCTGGCTGATTGTTACGTCCTTTTCAATGAGGAAGATTTGGGAAAGCATTTTATACTTTTAAATCAAAACAAACTGTCTATCAAAGAGATTCAACAAATATGGAAAGCAATAAAAGATATTACCCGATTCAGGTCAAATGTTTCTAATTCAACTCTCGAAATAGCCCGTAAAGCAGGTTGGGACGACAATGTTTTAGATATTGAAACCAGAGTAAAAACTGCCATTTCAGCACTCGAAGATGCAGGTTATTTAAAGCGCGGACAGAATATGCCTACGGTTTATGCAAACAGTATTCTTTGCAAAACGGCTCAGGAAGCAATTGATAAAATCAACGCATCCGATAAGTTTCAAAACAATCAGAAAGAAAAAGGTATTCGTATAATAAAAAAACTTCTTTCGAGTAAAAGCCGAAAACTATCTAATGAAGAGGTTGCCGAATCGAGAGTTGATTATATAAGTGATGATTTAGGTATTGTCCGTGAAGAGGTTATAAACATAATCAACTTGTTACGTGAAGAAAGGATTCTGGCTGACGCAAAAGACCTAACGGCTTATATAAAAAAGTCTGAAAATAAAAACCGTTCACTCAACATTGTCGAGAGTTTTAATAAATTGGAGAATTTTCTACTGCCATTATTCGATGAACAGGAAAAAACATTTCATTTAAAGGAACTTAACGAAAATGCTGAGTTGAATGGTTGTACAGATATTAGTGTTCAAAAAATTAAAACTATTATCAACTTTTGGTCCATAAAGAATTGGTTAAAAAGACAAAACCTTGATTATTCGAAAAATCATTTTGTGGCACTTTATTTACAGCCAAAGAATAGTTTAAAAGAAAAACTTGAAAAACGTCATGAACTGGCTCGTTTTATTGTTGAGTATTTTTATGAAAAAAATAATCAGAATATTTCAGATGAAAATACGAATAAGGAGGAAGCATTGATAGAGTTTTCGGTACATGAATTAAAATCAGCCTACGAAACAAGTCTTTCACTCTTTAAAGTTAACATAACACTCGATGACATTGAAGATTCACTGTTTTATTTGTCAAGAATAGAAGCCATTAAGATTGAAGGTGGCTTTTTGGTTGTATATAACCGACTTACAATTGAGCGACTTGAACAGGATAACAAGAAAAGATATACCAAAGATGATTATGAGAAATTGAATCTTTTTTACGAAAACAAGGTACAGCAAATACATATTGTAGGTGAATATGCCCGAAAAATGATTAATGATTACAGGGATGCGTTGCAGTTTGTTGAAGATTATTTTAAATTAAACTACAGTTCTTTTCTAACGAAATATTTTCCCGGAAGTAAAGCCAATGAACTTAAACTGAAAATGACAGTGACTAAATTCAAACAATTGTTTGGAGATTTATCGCCTACACAACTTAAAATTATTAATGACAACGAATCGAAATATATTGTAGTTGCTGCAGGACCCGGAAGTGGGAAAACCCGGGTGTTAGTTCATAAATTAGCCTCATTGTTGTTAATGGAAGATGTAAAACATGAACAACTGCTCATGCTTACGTTCTCGCGCGCTGCTGTTACTGAATTTAAAAAACGATTATATCAGCTTATTGGTAATGCTGCATCTTTTATAGAGATTAAAACTTTCCATGCTTATTGTTTCGATCTTTTAGGGAAAGTGGGTAGTCTGGAAAAAACAGATTTAATTATCAAAAAAACGATTGATAAAATTAAAAGCGGAGATATTGAAATAAACCGCATAACTAAAACAGTGCTGGTTATTGACGAAGCTCAGGATATGGATGAAGATGAATTTAATCTGATAAAAGTATTGATGGAGCAGAACGAGGAAATGAGGGTTATAGCCGTAGGAGATGATGATCAGAATATATTCGAATTTAGAGGGTCAGACTCTAAGTATTTAAGTCAACTACTACAAATAAACGATGCTGTAAAATACGAACTAGTTGAAAATTATAGAAGTAAAAACAATCTTGTTGAATTTACGAACCAGTTTGCAAAACGCATCCATAGACGATTGAAAAATGATCAAATAATTGCCAAACAAAAGGATGATGGGGATATTAAAATAGTTCAATACAAAAGCAACAATCTTATAAGTCCGATAGTTAATGATATTCTTACAACCGATCTTATAGGTTCAACTTGTGTTTTGACAAAAACCAATGAAGAAGCATTACAAATAGCAGGACTATTAACAAAAAATAAAATCAGTGCCAAACTTATACAAACTAATGAAGGGTTTAATTTATATAACATTCTTGAAATCAGACATTTTATTGGTCTGTTAAATTTAAAAACCGATGTATATGTTATTAATGATGAAGTTTGGGAAAATGCAAAAAGAG
>CAMBSB010000121.1 GCA_945870155.1 Paludibacter jiangxiensis
CCGTTTAATAAAAAAATATTACATAAATTAAAATTATTTTTCAAACTTTTCCAAAAATCAAAATATTTACAGTACATTTGCATAAAACAAAACAAAACTTAATTATTACAAAAACTTAAATGCATATAATAAAATTTAATTTCTAAAAAATAAAACTTTAATTTTTTGATTAAAAAAAAATTCCTTTATATTTATTTTAAAATTTTCTCTCGTTTTACTTTTTTACATTATTATTATTTATACTCTACAAAAAAAGTGCTATATTCAACATATAGCACTTTTTTATAACCTTTAAAATTAAAGGCAAATGAAAAAACTTAATTGATTAATTCAATGGGAAAGGATAATTATTTTTTAATTCTTTTTCCATCATAGTTGAAAATAGTTGATTACTTTTAATTGTATTTTCAACCAAATTTTTCAACTCATTTTTGAAAAAATGTGCAATTTCTTTAACATCATCAATGTTTGTAATTTCATCAATGTTAACATAATAATTTTTTGTTTTTTCATTCATAATTTTTTCTTTTGTTTTAAATTGTTTATATTATTAATTTTTATCAAAGGTACTAAAATTAACAATATCTTCCAAATGTTTTAACAATTATTACAACATGTTTACATTTAAACTTTTGATTAATTAGCTCAATTTTGAAATTATTTTTATTTTGCCACGCCCTATATTGAACGGATACAAATAAAGAGGGTTTTGATCAGGTTTTAAATATTTATCATAAGCAAATAATGAATTCATTTTATTAACAAAATCTGAAATTGAATAGTTAGTATTATCATTATTTTTATCATTATTAATATTAAATATTTTAGTTTCATGATTCCAATTTATTTTAATAAAACGATGTGCAGGTGAAAAAAAACAATAATTATCATCATCAATCAATCGAGAATTAAAGTAAATGTAAGTATCTGAAATACTACCAATGATTGTATTATTCCATTCAATTTTAGCGAAATTAAGCCATGTCGATTTAAGTCCGCCCATCACTGTTATTTTACTAATTAATTTGTTTATGTATGTTTTAATGAGTAATCTATCAGATTCAATTTTTTCAATATTTTGTTCAATTTCATTTTCAATATTTAAATTTTCAATTGAGAATAATAACATAGTATTCTTTGATGTTAAATCATTTATAATATTTTTTTGCTGTTTAATTTGATTTGTTATTTCGTTTATATCCTTTTCAAGTTCCGTTTCATTACCACCATATTTTGAAAATACTGATAATGTCCTTTGTTTAGTTTCATTCAAATTTTGAATTGTTACATCGTTTATTTGTTTAATTAGATTATTGTTACTTTTAATATCATTTTCAATTTCTGCTTTTCTATCACTTTTTTTATTAATTTCATCTGAAAATTCTGGCAATTTATTCTTTATTAGATTCCAAAGAACATTTTCAAATATTTCGCAATTTATTGATTTTGTGTTTGTTGAACAACTTACATTTTTGTCAAATATTTTAATATATTCGTTTTGACACTGATAAACAGTGTGATTTATTTGTTTAGCCTTTTTAATCTTCATTTTACATCCGCACTGACAAAAAATAATATCTTTTAAAAGATATGTATGTTTTTTATCGGTTGTTTTATTAACATTCGTTTTTAGCAATGCATTTGCTTTGTTGAATAAAATTTCATCAATAAATTTTAAATCTTCATGTAACATAATTTTTTCATCTTTGTACATTCGAAATCCCAAAGCATACCATGTACATTTAATAACTCTTTGAATTACAATAGGATACCAATTGTATGATGTTTGTGCTTTAATTACTTTCTTTGAGAATTTAAAGGGCGTTTCAAAATCTGAATCTATTAATTTTAAATTATTCAAATCGTTTGCAATTTGATTTAATGATTTTCTTTGATTAACATAAGAATCAAATATATATTCAACTACTTTTTTTCTTTTTTCATCAATTATTATTTTCTTGTCAAGCTTTTTAACGCCAACATTTTCATAACAATAGCCCAATGGCAAAATTCCCCCGCTGTGCAATCCTGCACGAACCTTTGTTAATTTTCCTTGTTTTCCCTTTTCTTTGAAATTCTTTGCATCCATCTCAGAAAATAGTGCCAAAGTACTAATAATTAATCTAGTAGTAAGATTTAATTCCCCTGTTGAATCTAAACTATAAAGGTCATTTGACTTAAAAAAAATATTAACTTTAAAATCAGAACACAATTTAACGATATTGTTTAGGTTGTTAGCATCTCTGGACAATCTTTGAAAGTCGTTGCACCAGACTTCAGAAATACCACCATTTTTAATATCATTCAGTAATTGATTCATTTGAGGTCTTTCAAATTCACTTTTGAAACCACTAATTTTTTCCTCATAAATTTTGATTAACTTTACATCGTTAAATCTTTCTAAATGAGTCTGCAAAGATTCTTTTTGATATTGATATTGCTGAAATTCAGTTGAATTTCTCAAATAAAATACTATATTTCTAATTTTCATAATAAAATAATTAACATTTGGTTGTTTTTATATATTTTTTTGACCCCACAAAGATACAAAAAATAGTTGTAATACATATTATAACATTGATGTTTAGCTTTGTGGCAATTGGATCATCACTCGAACGCAAATCGCAGATTTACAATACTGTTTTTATGTCGGCATTTTTTATGCTTTTATATAATCCCGATTATTTATTTGATGTTGGGTTCCAGCTAAGTTATGCAGCTGTGTTGAGTATCATTTTTTTTCAAGCACCTATCTCCAATTTATTTCCAACTCAGAACAAAGCATTGCGTTGGTTACGCGATTTATTTGCAGTGTCGCTAGCCGCTCAGTTGGGCACTGCGCCTTTCACTTTGTATTATTTCCATCAGTTTCCTAATTATTTTTTAATTACTAATTTGGTCGCAATTCCGCTTTCTTCATTGGTTATATATTTGGCAATGTTGTTGTTAGCCGTTTCTTTTGTTCCTTTTGTGTCAGTTGCAGTTGCTTTTTTACTTAAATGGTCGCTTTGGTTATTAAATTTTTTAATAGTCAGTATTAAAAATTTACCATTTTCTTTGTCCGAAATTACCTTCGATTTCAAACAAATGATACTTGTAATATTAGTAATTGCATTTTTCTCTATTTATTTTTATACCAAAAAATTTGCATCACTTTTTTTAGGCCTTTTATCCATTTTAATAGTTGGTTTAATTTCGTTGCATACAAAATATAAAACCTTAAACTCCAAATTATTAATAGTTTATTCCGGTCAAAAGAATGGACATATTAATTTTTTAAATCAAGATAATAATTATGTAATATCCTCTGATTCAGCTGAATTACAAAAGATTGCATCTTCATTTTGGCGTTTAAATTATATACGTAAACCACAAATATTGAATAATAATGCATGGTTTTTGGATGGATTTACATATTTTGGAAATAAACGGATATTGGTTTTAACTGATGAATTATTGAAAAATAAATCTATACAGAAATCCATAAAAGTGGATTATTTAATTATTGGGAATAAACTCAAGCCCAAAATGGATCAATTGCTTGAAAATGTGCATCCTACTAAGATTATAGTTGATAAAACTATATCGGAATGGTACACCGAAAGCATTCGCAAAGCATGCATCCAACATGATATTGCATTTTATTCAGTAGCTGAAAATGGTGCTTATATACTCAACTTTATTGATTAAAAGTTTAAGAATGTATAACTACTCAGCCCCCCAACCCCCTAAAGGGGGAGTTTTGGCACATCTTTAAATGTTAGTTCCTAAAAATTGAATGACTATTTATATATTTATCTCCAATTTAACTCTATTATCAATAATAAAATCTTTGTTATAACATCTTAAAGGGTGCTGAGTAATAACTAGAATTTAATTTCTTGCCTAATTTCTTATTTTTAGTTTTAACAAAGTTCTAAGTTCTTGAATTTTATCTGATAAAATATAGCTTTTTTTTGCTACTTTTGCAGTCAAAATAATAACAGATTAAAAATGATTTCAAAAATTATTGCAGAAGATTTAATTTCAAAAGTTGAAAATGCAATTGATGCCGTAGATAAAATTACTATCGTAGTTCATGTTGGTCCTGATGGCGATGCAATGGGCTCATCTTTAGCATTGTGGCACTATTTAATGACAATTGAAAAAGATCCAATTATAATTGTACCTACTGAATATCCAAACTTTCTATCGTGGATGCCGGGTATTGAACAGGTATTAGTTTACGAGAATGACAAAGAAAAATGTGATGATATTTTTGAAAAAACAGAATTGATTTTCACACTTGACTTCAATGTTCCCAGCAGAATGGCCAAGATGGAACATGCTGTGATAAACTCGCCCGCGCCTAAAATCCTTGTTGATCATCATTTGCATCCGGGTGATTATGCCCAAATTGCTATCTCATATCCCGAAATATCTTCAACAAGTGAGCTGATATTCAGGCTTATATGCAGAATGGGTGATTTCTCGAAAATAAATATTGCCTGCGCCGAATGTATTTACACCGGTATGATGACTGATACAGGAGGATTTACTTATAATTCGAACAAAGCCGAAATTTACAGTATAATTTTTGAATTAATCAAATTAGGGGTTGATAAAGATGATATATACAGAAAAGTTTTCAACAACTATTCGGCTGATAGAATGCGACTTATGGGATATGCTTTGCACAAAAAAATGAAACTTTACCCTGAATACCAAACTGCATTGATTACACTATCATTAAAAGAATTAGAAGAATTTAATTTCCAAAATGGAGATGCCGAAGGTTTAGTCAATATGCCCTTGTCGATAAATGGAGTTGTATTTTCGGTTTTTATGCGTGAAGATTCCGATAAAATTAAAATTTCATTGCGCTCACAAGGTTCATTTCCTGCAAACAAAGTGTCGGCTGATTTGTTTAATGGAGGCGGACATCTAAATGCTGCCGGAGGTGAAAGTTATTCGACCATGGCGGTAGCAGTTAAGAAATTTGAAGACAATTTGGCTGATTATAAAGATTTCTTGTAAAACAGTTTGTTTTTCTAATTTCTTTTAAATTAATTATTTGAATCATTGAAAATGAAATATATTATTATACTTGGCGATGGCATGGCTGATGAGCCAATTGCATCGCTCAACAATAAAACATGCCTACAGGCTGCCAATAAACCTAATATTGATAAAATTGCAGCACTGGGTCGTAGTGGCCTGCTCGATACTATTCCACCAGGTTTTGCACCGGGAAGTGAAATAGCCAATATGAGTGTAATGGGTTATGATGTTCCACAGGTTTTTGAGGGGCGTGGTTCGTTGGAAGCTGCGAGTATGGGTGTAACTATCGAAGATGGTGAAATGGCCATGCGCTGCAATTTGATTTGCATCGAAAATGGGAAAATTAAGAATCACTCAGCCGGACATATCAGCAATGAAGAAGCCGAAGAGCTGATTCTTTTTTTGCAGGAAAAGCTAGGTAATGAACAAGTTAATTTCTTTGCCGGAGTTTCATACAGGCATTTATTGAAAGTTAAAGGTGGAATAAAACAATTGAAATGTACTCCTCCACACGATGTTCCCGGAACTCCATTTTCTGAAGTTATGATTGAAGCAGTTTCAGAGAATGCTGTTCATACTGCAACCTTGTTAAATGATTTGATTCTACGCTCACAGGAATTGCTTGAAAATCACCCGGTAAATTTAAAAAGGGCTGCACAGGGTAAAGACAAAGCCAATAGTATCTGGCCCTGGTCGCCTGGATATAAACCAGCTATGAAAACTTTACTCGAATTGTACCAGCTTAAAAGTGGTTCAGTGATATCAGCAGTTGATTTAATCAGGGGAATTGGCGTGTATGCCGGATTAAAAGTCGTTGAAGTTGAGGGAATTACGGGACTTTATAACACCAATTACGAAGGGAAAGCGCAAGCAGCTATCGAAGCACTTAAAACAGATGATTTTGTTTATCTCCATATCGAAGCAAGTGATGAAGCCGGACATGAAGGAGATGTTGAGCTCAAAATCAAAACTATAGAATATCTCGATTCACGAATTGTAAAACCAATTTTTGAAGAACTTTCAACTTGGGATGAGCCGGTTACCATTGCTATTTTACCCGATCATCCAACACCTTGCTCAATTAAGACCCATACCAATAATCCTGTCCCTTTTATTATTTATCGTCCGGGTGAAACACCTGATGATGTGCAGGTTTACGATGAATTTGCTTCATCAAAAGGGAGTTATGGTTTATTGAAAGGAATGGAATTTATGCAAACTTTAATAAAAGTTTAAGGTGTTATGCATCAAATAAGAACTGAAGGAATAAAATATGCAGGTTCAAAATTAAAAATTTTGCCCTATATTCTTCAGATAATATCCGAACTTAAAGATGTAAACCATGTGCTGGATGGTTTCAGTGGTTCTACGCGTGTTTCTCAGGCTTTTGGAAGTCTGCACTACAACACCACTTCAAATGATATTTCGGCTTGGTCGGAAGTTTTTGCTACTTGTTATTTAAAATCAAAAAAATCGGATATTTATTATCAGGAAATTTTAAACCATTTAAATAATTTGCATGGTTATGATGGTTGGTTTACTGAAAATTATGGAGGTGAGATAGGTCAATTAAAGCGTCCGTTTCAAACCAAAAATACCCGAAAATTAGATGCCATTCGTGATGAAATAGATCTTTTAAATATTGATTGGGAGGATAAATGTGTATTGCTCACGAGTTTAATTTATGCTTTAGATTCGGTAGATAGTACCATGGGTCATTATGTTGCATATCTGAATGAATGGTCTAAAAGATCGTATAAAGACTTAGAGCTTAAGTTGCCTGCCAGATTTGAGTGCCATGGAGAGAACAAGGTAATAAAAGGTGATATTTTTGATACCATCGAGAATCATGAATTTGATTTTGTGTATTTTGATCCTCCTTATGGCTCAAATAACGAAAAAATGCCTCCGAGCAGAGTAAGATATAATTCATATTATCATATTTGGACTACTGTAATACAACATGATAAGCCTGATATTTTCGGTAAAGCGAACCGTCGGGAAGATTCGCGGGATGCTGTTACAAAATCAGTTTTTGAAGAGTTTAGAAAAGACGAAGACGGGCATTTCTTGGCTATGAAAGCACTAAATGAGCTTATTGAGAAAACAAAATCACATTATATTCTACTTTCATACAGCTCTGGAGGTAGAGCTACAAAAGAAGAATTAAATGATATTATACGTGGTTCAGGTAAGTTGCTGAAAGCCATTGAGATAGATTATCAAAAAAACGTTATGGGTAATATGCGTTGGACAAACGAATGGATAAATAGCGATGGAAAATATCATGAATATCTGTTTTTAATGGAAAAATAACTCATTTAAATTATCAGAAAATGAAAAAAGCAATAGTTTTAGGCTCTACCGGAATGGTTGGTTCTCAATTAGTTGATTTGTTAATCTCGACCACTGAATATACTGAGATTGTTACTTTTGTTCGTAGACCAAGTGGTAAAACCCATCCTAAATTGAAAGAATATGTTGTCAACTTTGACGATATTCAAAGTTGGAGTCAGTACATTCAAGGTGATGTTTTGTTTTCGTGCATGGGGACAACTTTGGCACAAGCCAAGTCAAAAGAAAACCAATTTAAAATAGATTACACTTACCAGTACAATGTAGCTGAAATTGCATCTAAAAACGAAGTAAATACTTATGTTCTGGTATCTTCGGCTGGTGCAAATTCAAAATCAAGTGCCTTTTATATGCAAATGAAAGGAAAACTTGATGAGGCTGTAAAATCCCTGGCTTTTAAAAACCTGATAATTCTTCGTCCCGGTCAACTGTATGGCGATAGAAATGAAAAAAGATTGGGTGAGAAAATTGGTTTATCAGTCATGTTTTTTCTAAATAAAATTGGAATTTTAAGCAAATATAAACCTATACATGCTATGGAAGTGGCAAAGTCTATGCTATCAGCTGTAAAAAAACAAAAATCTGCCATTTACACTTTAGATGAATTATTTGCATTGATTTGAAATTGCTTTTTTATTTTGTTTTGATAATTTTGAATGTAGAAAAACTATTTCAATTCGAAATCTATATCAAATAAATCCCCGATACTAAAACATCTCCTAATTTCAGCAATTCGTTTTGGTGCATTTGTCTTTTTTTGTTGGCTTACATTATAAATGTATCTCAAGCTTTTGCTTGTAAACCAACGAATTAAGTTCCTCAACTTATGCGGTTTTAATAGTGGCTGCTAAAAAACCTATTTAAAACTATTTTACTACTCCGATAGCTATCGGGGGAAACATAAAGACACGCAAATTTAACATAAAACAGTTGGGTTTTATTCTTTTATGAGCTTAATTGATTTATATTCAACATTATATGTGTTGATATTTATGAATATAGAAGTATGTTCATATTAAATTAGTATAATTCTTTTGTGTCTTTTTGTGAATAACTATAAATTTTTGCAAATTATACAAATTTGACTACACTTAATGCCGAATTCACGACACAACCTTTAGTGTTGAGTTTTACTTTGTGAGCTTCGGAAAAACATAATAGTGCTAATATTTTTATCAAAACAGAACGATGCCTTCGAGTACAGTTTTCGAAGTTCATCCGTCATAATTTTCGAAATTCATAATGCACTTAAAGTCCACAACTAACATTTACACCCTAAAACAATGTGTAAATTCAATGACAGATTGAACAAAAATTCATTCATTTTAAGAACTTTGAAAATTTAAAAATATTTGCAACAAATAAAAAAAGCTGAAATAAATTTCAAAATTTTTTACATACATTGGACTTTATAATCAAACTAATGACAGAAATGATAAATAAATAGCTTACAAAAAGGTTTAACAATTAAATTCCGGATATAATGCTTTTTCGCTGTATTTATTGAACATAAAAAGCTATTTTTTTATTACATTTGTAACAATTTTGAAATATATAACTCAAAAACTATCTGTCAGAAATTCGGATTTAATAAATATATCGTGAAAAAACACACATTCTTTTTTTTAGCATTTATTTTAATATTACTAGCTTCATGTATAAACGAAGAAGGAGAAGGAGGAACTTCTACAATTGAAGGAAAAGTATTTAAAGTATTTCATTTAAACGATGTTTATAATTTTGAAGCTGATACTTTTCCGGCCGCAAAAGAAGACGTTTATATCGTTTACGGTAACCAGCATATTTATGGAGATAAAATGGAAACCGGTTTTGATGGTTACTTCCGCTTTCGGTATCTGACCCCCGGCACTTACAAAATTTATGCATACAGCACCTATATAAATACACAAAAAATAGCTGAAATTGACACCATAACAGTTGCATACGGAAAAACTGCAAAAACCAATGACATTTATATTCACGAAGGTAAATCGTATAACACTTCGTATATAAAAGGTGTTGTCAATGTAATATATTATAACAACAAAGGGATTGCTATTACCACACAAAAATCAGCTTACGATGTTCGAGTTTTCATTAAGCAGAAAGGCGCAGCATATCATTTCGATGAGATTAGAACGAGTCTTAATGGAGAATTTATGTTTCAAAATCTGAAAACCGGAGATTACGAGGTTTTTGTATTAACAGAAGACCCATTCACCGAAGCTTTGTCGCCTGTAACTCAAACAGTGACTATATCAAGTATAGGAGTAGTTCAAATAATTTCTTCTCCATTTAATATCACATTGGTAGTATAGCTTTGATAACTAATAAATTACAAAATAAAGTATGCGAAATTATTTTTTTAAAAGTCTGCTTGTTTTATTTTTTTTAGCAGAATTTACAACTGTTTATGCTCAATCATCGCCTGAATTACTAGGAGAAAAACGTGAACGTAAAAAAAACCTCACAGTACGTGAGTACAATACCGATGCCAAAGGCAAAAACCTTTGGATGGATCATATTACAGTTTATAATGTAAATGGTTATAAAGTTGAAGAAATTGAATATGCAACTTATGGTATGCGTGAACGAATTACTTTTGAGTACAATTCTAGTTTTCAGTGCGTTAAAGAAGTTGTTTATGACGATAGAAATAAAGTGACTCGTGTACGTAAATACGAATATAATACAGATGGAACAAAAAAAACGCAATACAATTACCTGCCAAATGGACGATTATATTCAACAAAACAGTACAAGTATTCAGCCAATTGAATTTGACACACAATTATTTGATCCCATATCGTTAAGTGAGATGGATGGCGTTACGTTAATGAACAGAATTGATACAAAGTTTCTGCTAAACAGCTCTCAATTACCGTTTATTTTAAAAAAAGCGACATCACATTATCGGATTTTAGAAATAAATGGCGAGAGAATAACACCTTATTCCACTGTATATTTCGATACCGAAGATGTTAAAATGTATATTATGCATCACAATGGGAAACTAAATAGATATAAACTGAGAATGCGATCCTATATAAATTCAGGTTTGTCGTTTTTGGAAGTTAAACGTAAAAACAACAAAGGTAGAACAAGCAAAAAACGAATAAATATTGAAAATTCTCAATTTGATTCGCAGCAATTGCTAAACGACAATTATTCATTTCTTGAAAAAAGATTACCTTATTCTCCTGAATTGTTATCACCAAAGCTTCAGAATTATTTCAGGCGAATAACATTAGTTGATAATGACAAAACTGAACGTATTACGATTGATTTAGGATTGAAATTCAAAAGTATGAATAATGATGAAGAAAAGGTGATTGATAATCTTGTGATAATTGAACTGAAGCATGATGGAGGTGGTAAATCGAAATTTCGATATTTTTTGAATGAATTGAATATTATCCCTAGAAGTATGAGCAAATATTGCTTAGGGATGGTAATTGTTAACCCAAATTTTAAAAATAATCGTTTTAAAAATAAATTACGTATAATAAATAAAATAACTCAAATAAAACATGTTACAATCTGATTTTCCAGAATTTGACCCAACCATAGCCAAAGAATATGGCTCTGAAGGTTTTAGTGGCCCTGACTTTATGGGAATTCCATTATTTCAGGATGATGCACTTATACAATTATTGTTGCGATTTGGATTTAATATAGTTATTTGCTGGATAATTATCCGTTATTTTTATTATCCAAAAAGTGGTCGTCGAGACTTCTTATTTACATTTACCCTATTTGCAGTAACCATTTTTCTGCTTATTTTTCTTTTAGACACTGTACGTTTGCAAATAGGAATGGCGCTCGGTCTTTTTGCCATTTTTGGCATTATCAGATATCGAACAGAAACGGTCTCTATCCGCGAAATGACCTATTTATTTGTAATTATTGGTATATCGGTAATTAACGGATTGGCTATGACTATCAGTTATTCGGAGTTAATACTTACTAATATACTCTTTATTGGTGCAATTGCTCTTATGGAAAGTCGACGTTTTGTTAGGCATACTTCAACAAAAGCGATTCTTTACGAAAAAATTGACTTGATTAGGCCTGAGAAATCGGTAGAACTTATGGCTGATCTGGAAGAAAGAACCGGCTTAAAGATAATAAAATTTGAAGTTGGTCATATTGATTTTTTGCGTGATGTTGCTTTTATCAAAATTTATTACCGACCTGAAAATAATGAACCAAATTCAATTGATACATTAACACAACTGAACCAGTTTAATTAATGATTAAGTCCTTTCGAATACTGCTTATTGCGTTTTTCTGTATCGCATTATTTGAAAATTCTACTGCTCAGAGATACGATGCTGGTGGAATTGGCTCCATAAGTTTATCTAAAAACTTTGGGAGATATTGGGATGCAAAAGTAGAACAAGAGCTAAGATTTAATCAGTCATTCCTATCATTTGATCGTTCGTTGACCGCAGTAATGGTTGATTATAGTTTACTACCTAAGCTTTTAAAGGCTGGAATTGAATACAATTTTTTATATCAAAAACAAAATGAAATTTTTGAATACAGACATAGAGCATCGCTGGCTTTAACAACTCAATTTAAATTGTCTGATTTAGATTTAAATTTACGCTCTCGCTTCCAGTCAACTTGGCGAGATGAGTTGCGTGGTGATTATAAATTTAACCCCAAATATGTATGGCGAAATAAACTTGAATGTACTTACAATATTTTTGGATCACCTATAAAACCTTCCGCTTCAGCCGAAGTGTTTTTCCCTATAAACGGCATTAACGGGTTTTATTTGGATAGCTACCGTTTAAAGTTGGCCGCAAAATACAAATACTCCGCACATCAATCCATCGAAACATTTATTCGTTACGATTCAGAAATACAGCAAGTTGCTCCAAAATCAATACTCTACTTTGGGTTGAGTTGGAATTACAAAATGTGAATTTCAATGGTGAGTTTTTCTGCAATTTTGCTCTATATGCTAATTTAAAAGTATTAAAACCCTTCTTTCTTTGTAAAAGCATTAAATTATACGAAAATGAATAATATATGAAGTACAATAGAATAAATTTATGAGATAGTAATCCTTATCATATTTTTTCTCAGTAGTTTTAGATAATAATTAAAAGTTCGAAATTGTGTTTTAGGTTTAATAAATAATCGTAAAAATAAATCTATCGTAAAACGATTATATTTAATTTACATTGTAACTCTTATTTTTCAAAATCAGAGTTAAGCTCTGAGATTTTTGCTAATTAATATTGAATTCTATAGGCACTGCCTAAATTTCATAAGTGTTACACCTATTATAATTTTAAATTGTTTGTTGAAATGACTCAGGTTATTGAACCCACTGTCGAATTTCACTTCGGTAATGCTTATTTCTTTGTTCATAAGCTATTTACATGCATAATCAACTTTTATTTGATATTCGAAAATAGTTAAGCCAACTTGCAACTTAAAAAATTGACCAGATCTTAAAATTCTAAATTTTTTGATCATTTGTCTATAATTGCTTTTTTAAAATGTTCATCTTATGTTGATAAGATAACTATTTTAAATTCAATTTCTTACGAAGTTCTACCAACAAAGCCGCATCCTTGTCGCGCATTACACCTTTTCGGTTTGGTGGACAGTTGATAATCAAAATATTATCCTGAGCTGTGGCGCGGTTGTATAATTTTACCAATTCATCTATCGATTTGTAGGTAGTGTCTTCTGTATGATAAAACCAGCGCTGACTCATACAAACTGTTGTTTCCCACGGCATATAGTATTGTTTCCCATCGTGTGTAAAAGTTTTAGGGTCGGGATTTGATGGAAGGTCAGGATCACCCAAGCGGAAATCGGTTGGGAAATAACGAATTGGGAAACCTGCTTTTTGATGATAAGGATGGGCTGTTTTATCAATATTATAGGGGAATCCAATCGACCAGTTTATACCCACTTGGCAATTCGGTTCAGCACTTTTAATGGTTTGGTAAATTTCATTTACATTCCAACGATAGTTTTGTTTTACCCAACTACCATCAAACCAAAATTCAACTACGGGTGTAATTTTCTTCGTAATAGCAAACAATTCTTTGAGCTGATTAATCATATATTGATTGTAGGAAACATCTTGTAATGAGTCTTTTACATTTCCATTTTCTTTTCTGTCCCATAACGAATAATACAAACCTAGTCCTATTTTATGTTTTTTACAGGCCTTTGCAACTGCCTCAACCACGTTGGTTTTGTTGGGCGACGAAGCTACGTCGTAAGTTGTATATTTACTGTCCCATAAGCAAAAACCCTCGTGATGTTTACATACCAGAATTACATATTTCATACCTGCATTTTTGGCAGTCAACACCCATTGGTCGGCATTTATGGTATCGGGGTTGTAGCTTACTACCGGTTTCGAACCATCTGTCCACTCTTCGTTATGAAAAGTATTTATTCCAAAATGGATAAACATGCCATACTTCCGGTTAATTTGTTCCAACTGTCCTTTTGAAGGTTTATCAGAAGGTTTGGGCATAAAAACTTTCTGTTGCGAATAAGTTAAATGAAATGCAAATGATAGCAATGCTACAAAAAAAACTGTTTTTTTCATTTTTATTAAAAATTTATGTTATGAGACTATTTTACTACTAATGGTAGTTTTTGATTGATTATCAATTCCCTTTTTGATTGATCCCTAATTAGTAAAAATTTATACTTTTTTAAAGCTGTGTTTTGGTTTAAATAGCTGCTCAAATCAGCAATTGTTTTGATTTTTGTGCTATTTATCTCTTGTAATAAATCGCCTGTTTTAAATCCGAGTTTAGCTGCAAGGCCATCTGGCTGAATTGTTGAGAGCGCCACGCCTCCGGCATTGAAAGCGATACCAAAAGCCGACATTTCATCACCTTTGGGTTCTTTGAGTTCTACATCGAGCCAAGTGATTTTTAGCACACTTGCTACCGGCACAGCTTTATCGTAACTAATGCGTAAAGCAGGAATAATTGGCGTTTTGGCAATGGCTTTGAGCGATGGTTTCTCAACGCCAAATTGGTCCATAGCGAAATTTACAAAACCAACTTTAAGCGCATCGGAATTATCGGCCACCCGAAAATCTCCTTTGGCAGCATCCACAAAACTAGCATCACCATAAGCCGAATTCAAATCACAACCATTGACGTTGAATTTTACTTTGTGTGCTTCCGAAGCTACAAAATAGTTGTAATCTAACTCCTTGCCCCATTTACCGTTATCAGGAATTGCGCTGTTCATAATGGCCGGAAAATAGCGATTGAACACAATATTATTTTTGAAAACATCACCACTGTTAACGTACCAAACATGCGGATGAAGACTATTATTTACAATAACATTATTGGTGGCAATACGGCGATAACCTTCACGTAGCTTCAGACCGCCATTTAGCAATAAATTATTATATATCAAATAATTGCTCGACCCATCATCCAAATCAATATCCCATCCATGATCGCAGCGCCAACGGCTGTAACGCAATACATTAGGTGCCAATATATCCCAAAATGGCATGGTGGTATCTTTGGCCACTTCGTTGGTTGTTTCTTTGACGGATGGAGTCCAATAGCGATCGCGCCCCCAAGAGTTAAAACTGCCGTGGTCGCCTGTTTCAAGCACCGTATTAAATACATCGCAATATTCCACCACATGCCCACCAAAAGTACCTTCGTTAATATTGATACCGGCACGCGGAACATCGTAAATAGAACAATGACTGACCTTTACGCCATAAGCCATGGATATATGCACAGGTGCTGTTTGTTTTTCATCGCGTCCGGTACGTGTTATCAGGCAATTATCCACTACACAATCGGCAGGGTAATTATCATTTTTTGGACCGGGAGTGCGGTCTAAGTTTATGTAATCCTGCTTTCCGTAACGAAAAAGCGGACTCCGCACCGCAGCCGGATCGCCCACAAACACTACGCCGCTGGCGCCACTGTCGTGTATATAACATCCTTTTATGGTAATGCGCTGGTTGTAATTATTTACCAAAATGGTATTTCCACCCACCTGATCAAATTCACAATCGGCAATTTTGCAATCAGTCGCACCATTAAAACTCACGGCAGCCGTGCGACTCACCGTCCAGTCTGATCGTAAGAGTTGCTCCTTGTTTTCCATAAGTGTACGGGCAGCATGGCGAAACACAAATCCCTGCAGAACAACATTTTGAACAGGCTGCGCTTTTGTACCTTTAAAATCAATCAATGTTTTAAGTAGTACAATTTCTACTTTCGCCTTTTTTAAATCAATATCTTTATTTGGAAAATAATAAAGTTTTTGTTCGGAAGCATTGTAAAACCATTCGCCGGGAGCATCCAATTCCTCAAACACATTCTCGGCCATTCGATACAGATGATGCATAGACGAAGGACGATTATTTTGCCAACCACCTTCCATGTCCAACTTTCCACCCGCTTTTTTGCCTTTAACAATCCAGTGCATATCACCCCACAGCATATTATGCATGGCATGAATATAAGCTCCGGCCGGATTATTCCAGTTGGCTACCCGTTTCGGATTGAGCGGGTCGGTAACAGAATCCGGTTTGGTATTGTGACTTAACTCCCAGGTGTCGAACACATTTTTGCCTGAAACAGCATTCGGGTAACGTGCCATACGTTGACGTTCGCCATTCACATAAAGTTGGTCGATAGTTGGATTACCTTTTACATTAGCCATAAAAATGCCATTTTTAAAAGGTTTCCATTTCAATCTGAGGAAATTACCACCACTCAACACTACCTCACCTTCATTTTCGGCACGGTAAGTAATATTGTTATCGGCTGGTGTTAAGACGATTGTTTGTGGCAAATAATATATTCCCTTCTGAAAAATGACTTCTGTTTTTTCAGTTTTAGAATACATTCGGGCCAATTCCTGCGCTTTGCCAAATGTAGCCAGCGGCTTTTCCATTGTTCCGTTGTTTTTATCATTACCTACAGGCTTTACATAAAGCGTTTTAGCTCCGACTTGTACTGATAGCAGTAAAAAAAAGAGTACGGTCAGTTTTGTGAATTGTAGTTTTTGTAGCATTAGATAGGTCGCTTCTTTTTATTTAATTGAATTTATAGTATATAGTGGCAAATTTATCATCCATTCTTCCTTTTTGTAGTTGGAAAGCGATGTACGAATTGCTTTAGCTGGTTTGTACTTTTCGCAGAAAAATTTGAAACTTACAGCTCTGATATTTGTGCCTGA
>CAMBSB010000122.1 GCA_945870155.1 Paludibacter jiangxiensis
TTTTCGACCCTTATTACAGGAATTCAGATTTCGAACCGCGCCAAAGACGAAAACGAAAATGTGTGGATTCGGAATCTGGAAGTCGCCCAAAAACTTGAACTTGCTTATTATCAGTCGTCGTTCACCATACATTTTGTATCGCCAAACTACGAACATTCCAACGAAATAAAATACGCTTATTACCTTGAAGGTGAAGAGTCTACATGGAACTACATGGGCAGTAATAGCTTTGCAAGCTATCGGAATTTAGAACCCGGTAAATATGTTTTCAAAGTAAAAGCTTCGAATGCCAACAATATCTGGAGCGAAAAAACCACCGAACTTATTCTGATAATTACGCCACCGTTTTGGGCACGATGGTATATGAAATTGGTTTATTTCTTATTGTTCCTGCTTTCACTTTGGGGGCTGTGGAAATATACAATTGTCCGCTTACGTCGTATAAACAACTTGCGGCTAAAGGAAATTGAGCGCGAAAAAACCAACGAAGTGAACAATGCCAAGCTGCAATTTTTCACCAACATATCACATGAGTTCCGAACACCTATTACACTTATTTTAAGCCCTTTGTCTAAAATTTTAGAGCACGAAACCGACCCTGAAAAAAAATACCTGCTAGACTTGATGCGCAAAAACTCCAACAGGCTGCTTCGATTGGTAAACGAAGTGCTCGATTTTAGGAAATTAGACAAAGAAAATATTGAATTGCATTATGAGAAAGTGGATGTAATTCAGTTTACGCACGAATTGTTTAACTCATTCAGTGTGTTAAGTAAAGACAAGAATATTGATATGATTTTCAATCATCAATCCGATAATTTTTCGGTTTATATTGATAAGGAAGTTATCGAAAAAACCATAGTAAACCTGTTATCCAATGCGCTGAAATTTTCGTACGAGGGTGGTGAAGTAACATTGACCGTAGAAAACGATGAGGCAAACGAAAGTATTATTATTGAAGTGTCGGATAATGGAATTGGGTTGAATGCCGTTCATAAAAGCCGAATTTTTGAGCTTTTTTATCAGGCCAAAACCGACCACCAATATACTGAGCCGGGTTCGGGCATTGGATTGTATCTGGTAAAATCGTTGGTAGAATTGCACAAAGGGAAAATTACCGTTGAGAGCGAAGAAAACAAAGGTTGTAAGTTTACGGTTATTTTGCCCTACAATCAGCAAAGCGCCAACTCGCTACCCGAAACGCCATCTGAAATTACAAGCGAGGATATTTTTGACAATATAAGTGAAATTGATGAGGTGCTTGAATCGCAGACCGAAGACCTCCATAAAATCCATCAGTCGGCATTTGAAAAAGTGACTTACACCTTATTAATTGTGGAAGATGACACTGATGTAAGGCAGTTCATAGTGAATGAGTTTAGTGGTGAATTTAAAATTTTGGAAGCCGAAAATGGCGAAGAAGCGCTATTGTTATCCAAAGAAAAACACATTGATATTGTGTTGAGCGATATAATGATGCCGCGCATGAATGGCATTCAGTTTTGCGATGCATTTAAAAAGAACATTAACACTAGTCATATTCCACTCATACTACTTACTGCTAAATCATCTATCGAAAATAAAATTGAAGGTATAGAATATGGCGCCGACGATTATGTGATTAAACCTTTCAGTGTAAAATATTTACGCACAAAAATGTATTCGCTATTGCGTAAAAAAGAAGAAATGCGAAAAGCGTTTGGAAAGAATTTTACGATAAGTGAACCTGAATTGAAAGTGTTAAGCATTGACGATGTGCTCATTACCAAAGCAATTGATTTTATACGAAAAGACATAACCAATGCAGAACTAAATGGTGAAGTACTAGCCGACCATTTGAATATAAGCAGGGTGCATTTGTATCGCAAACTCAAAGCAATAGTGGACTGTTCGAGTAGTGAGTTTATTCGCAGGGTACGCCTTAAACATGCCATTACATTATTGGATGCAAACAACCTAAATATATCCGAAGTGGCGTATGACTGTGGTTTTAATTCTCCGGCCTATTTTTCCACTTGTTTCTCCAGTTTTTACGGTATGTCGCCTAAAGAATATATTCTTAAAAAGCACGGTATTTCGCAACCAAAAAATGACTTTGAAAGTATGATGGATCGAAACTAAAAAACAATGGATTAGCATATATGCTTATAAATCAACAATATAAATTAAATAAATTATTTATTATAAAATATCACAATTAGCAAATGAAATATGATTAATATAGAATGTTACATTATCTAAAGTTAAATATGTTCATAAAATCTATTTTTGTAATGTTATAATAATGTCATGAATATCTTAATACTGATTTTCTTATGAGAACTTTCATAGTATATCTTTTTGTAATTACACTCATTTTTATAAATAATGCGTGTGGCCCAACATCAAACGAACCTACAATAACTGTAAGTATTGATGGTGATATTACCTATCAAACCATCGACAACTTTGGCGCATCCGACTGTTGGACTATTCAGCATGTTGGATTGTGGAACGATACTGCCCGCAATTTTGCGGCTAAAACATTGTTTAGTAAAGATTTTGACGCTGTTGGAAATCCACTAGGCATAGGCCTTTCGTTGTGGCGATTTAATATTGGTGCTGGCAGTGCTGAACAGGGCGATGCAAGCAATATCCCCGACAAATATCGTCGCGTGGAGAGCTTTATGAATGCCGATGGCACGTACAATTTTAATAAACAAGCAGGGCAAGTCTGGTTTTTGCAAAAAGCCAAAGAATATAATGTAGAGCAATATGTGGCTTTTGTGAATTCACCACCTATCTACCTTACTAAAAATGGCAAGGCAAACAGTTCGGTTCGGAATGAAGTAAACATGGAGGCATCAAAATTTCCGTTATTTGCCGATTATTTAACCGAAGTACTAAAAGGATTGAAGCAAAAAACTTCTGTCGCTTTTGATTATATTAGCCCGGTTGTTGAACCACAATGGGTGTGGATGGGTGGACAGGAAGGCATCCACATGAAAAATAACGAATTTTCCGATATTGTACGATTGTTGGATAAATCGATACAAACCAAATCATTACAAACAAAAATTCTTATTCCTGAAGCGGGTAGTTACGATTATTTATTCAATAATATTGCTAGCGAATGTGGTAATCAGATTAGTGAGTTTTGGGGCGTTGGTCAGAATCAGATTGGCAATTTACCTACTGTAGCGCCCATTGTTACCGCTCATGCCTATTTTTTAAACTGGCCATTAAAGCTTATGCTCGCAAAACGAGATAGTGTAAATAAACATTTGAGCAAACATCCCAATCTGAAGTTTTGGCAAACAGAATACTGTATTATGGGCGGAAATGAAGGAATACCATCAGTGCCACGTGATACATCAATTAATTTAGGTTTGTATGTTGCACGTCAAATACATTTGGACATTGTAAAAGGCAATGTTTCGGCATGGCATTGGTGGTTAGCAGTTTCACATTACAATTATAACGATGGATTGTTGGTTGCCAACGAGAATACAAAACAAGTGACAGACACCAAACTGACTTGGGCATTTGGTAATTTCTCCCGATTTGTTCGTCCCGGTGCGGTTCGTGTGGAATCGGCTCTGAGCAATAATCCTTCAATTGAAAATCAAACCAAAGCATTGATGCTTTCGGCCTACAAAGATTTGAAAAACAAGAAAATAACCATTGTAGCCATTAATATGTCTGATAAAGAAATTCCGCTAGAATTTAAAATCAGTAATTTAAAAATTAAAAAGCTTACTGCTTTCGAAACTTCATCGGCAAATAATCTTAAAAAGACCGATAAATTTTCGGTAGGCGACGAATATATTATTCCCAAAAAATCAGTAACAACCTTTTATGGTGATATTCAATAATTTTAGTCAAAACACAATTAGCCCGTAATTACTTATGCTTATTTTGCAACGCAGATTTTTAATTTTAATTTTCATTTCTATTACTTTTACAGCATTTTCAAAACAAAAATCGAATATTACTTTTAACATCGATACTGTCTTTTCAATTGCACAAATGCATTATCGGGCTCAAAATGAGCTATATCCTTTGGCTGATCGCTATCCACGCACCATCAGCAAAAATGGCAACATTGTAACAACAAAACTCAACGATTGGACCGAAGGATTCTTCCCTGGTAGCTTGTGGTACATCTACGAAAACAATAAGCAAAAAGAACTGGAAAAAATCGCTTTGAAATGGACTGTGCCGATGGAAAAAATTCAGTACATAACTTCGCATCATGATGTTGGTTTTTTGATGTATTGCAGTTATGGTAATGCATACCGACTAACCCAAAATCCACAGTACAAAGACATACTTTTTCAATCGGCAAAATCGCTTGCTACACGCTTCGACACAATTACAAAATGTATAAAATCATGGGACTATCGCGAATCGTGGGATGGGAAACACAAATGGTATTATCCGGTGATTATCGACAATATGATGAATTTGGAGCTTTTATATTTTGCTGCCGAAGTTACGGGCGAAAAAAGATTAGCCGAAATTGCTACGAAACATGCACTTACTACTGCCAAAAATCATTTCCGCAAAGATTTTAGTAGTTATCATGTTGTAAACTATCACCCAAAAACAGGAGAAGTGCTTTTTAGGGGTACTTGCCAAGGTTTTGCCGACAATTCTACTTGGGCACGCGGTCAAGCATGGGCTATTTATGGTTTTACCATGACCTATCGTTTTACAAAACGCAAGGAATTTCTCACATTGGCAAAAAACCTTTCTAATTATTGGCTGAAAAATTCCAACATGCCTGCCGATGGCATTCCGTATTGGGATTTTAATGCAGGTACTAAAAACTATACGCCAGCCGAATGGGCTATAAAACGTCCGGCACCTGCTATTCAACCTCGTGATGCTTCGGCGGCAGCAGTTACATGCTCGGCATTTTTGGAATTATATGAAATTACTAAATCCAAAAAATATCTGCATGAAGCAGAAAAAATGCTTAATTCGCTTGCCTCAGATGCTTATTTGGCGAAACCAGGAACCAATGGTAACTTTCTATTAAAACACAGCGTGGGTAGTTTACCTCATGGTGCCGAAATTGATGTGCCACTCATATATGCCGATTATTATTTCCTAGAAGCGCTACATAGATACAAAAATCTGATTCGGAGATAGCATCGTATAAAAATCATTATTTCATAAAATATTTATTGTATGTCAAAAATTAATCTGATACTTTTTGGTATCCTTTGTTCTGCTTTTTTGTATTCAAATACACCCAACGATTGGGAAAATCCCGCAGTTTTTCATATTAACAGAGAGCCTGCAAGGGCTGCATTTTTACCTTATGCCGATGATGCTTCGGCCTTTGCCGACGAATATAAGCGCTCACCGTGGTATGTTTCGCTAAATGGAAAATGGAAATTTCAATGGTCGCCAACACCTGCTCAACGTCCTGTCGATTTTTTTAAGCCCAACTTTAATACCATAAACTGGAAAGAAATTAATGTGCCATCCAATTGGGAGCTAAATGGTTATGGAATTCCTATTTATACAAATATCACCTACCCATTTCCAAAAAACCCGCCCTATATTGATCATTCTGACAATCCGGTGGGTTCCTATCGCCGTTATTTCAATGTTCCCGAAAATTGGAACGGACGTAAGGTGTTTTTGCACTTCGAAGCTGGAACTTCCGCCATGTATATTTGGGTAAATGGACAAAAGGTGGGTTATACAGAAAATACAAAATCGCCCGCCGAATTTGACATTACAAAACACCTTGTGGCAGGAAAAAACCTGATTGCCGCAGAAGTATATCGCTGGAGCGATGGTTCGTATCTCGAAGATCAGGATTTTTGGCGCTTGTCGGGCATCGATAGAGATGTGTATCTTTATAGTACCGATAATATTCGTTTTGCTGACTTTTTTGCTCGTCCCGACTTAGATGCTGCATATACCAACGGTTCGCTAAATGTTGATATTCAGCTTAAAAACTATTTGTCGCAACCAAAAAACGGTCAATCAATAGTGGCTAAATTAGTGGATGCAAATTCAAATGTCGTTTTCGCTAAAAAAATTACTGTAAATGTGGCTGCTAATGCAGTGACTACCGTTACGTTTACGCAAAAAGTAAGTAAACCACTTTTGTGGAGCAACGAACAACCAAATTTGTACACCTTACTTTTAACTTTGAATGATGAAAATGGTAATTTTGTAGAAACGGTTTCAACGCAAGTTGGTTTTCGCAAGGTGGAGCTCAAAAACGGACAATTGTTAGTAAATGGCGTTCGTATTATTGTTCATGGTGTTAATATACACGAGCATCATCCAGTTACAGGGCATTATATGACTGAAGAAATGATGATGAAAGACATAAAGACAATGAAGCAGCTGAATATAAATTCGGTACGCTGTAGTCATTATCCCAATAATCTTTTGTGGGTAAAACTCTGTAATAAATATGGATTATTTTTGGTTGACGAGGCCAATATCGAAAGTCATGGTATGGGTGCTGAGTTGCAGGGTGGTTTCGACAAATCGAAACACGTGGCCTACCTTCCTGAGTGGCATGCAGCACACATGGACAGAATATTTAGTTTGGTAGAAAGGGATAAAAACCAGCCTTCGGTTATTTTATGGTCGTTGGGCAACGAGTGTGGCAATGGTCCTGTATTTAAAGATGCTTATAAATGGATAAAAGAACGAGATAATACGCGCCTTGTGCAGTTTGAACAAGCTGGAGAAGAGGCCAATACCGACATTGTTTGCCCCATGTATCCCGGAATTGACTATATGAAAGAATACGCAGCTCGCAAAAAGGTAGACCGTCCATTTATAATGTGCGAATATTCACACGCTATGGGTAATAGTTCGGGTAATTTTCAGGCTTATTTTGACATTATCCGTGGTAGTAAAAATATGCAAGGTGGTTTTATATGGGATTGGGTAGACCAAGGATTTGAAGTTACTGACGATGCTGGGCGTAAGTTTTGGAGTTATGGAGGCGATATGGGAAGCCAACATTATACCAACGACGAAAATTTTTGTCACAATGGTTTGGTTTGGCCAGATAGGCAGATTAAACCAGGCTCGTTCGAAGTAAAAAAAGTGTATCAAGATATTTTGTTCGAAAACATTGATGCTGCCAAAGGAATGATACGTATTATAAATAACTTTGGTTATACTAATTTGAATGCTTATAAATTCAAATATGAATTACTTGAAAATGGAAAAATAATTAAAACGGAGTTTTTTGATGTGGAATTGGAACCTCAAAAATCAAAACAAATAAACCTGCCTATTCCTGCAATCGTTTCAAAAGAGGACAGTGAATTTGCACTTAATGTTTTTGCCTACACCCGCAAAGGTACGGAAGTGCTTCCACAAAACTTTGAAGTAGCACGTGAGCAGTTTTTGATAGACGAAGGAAAGTTTTTTGGAAGTGCTGATAAAAGTGGTGATGCTCCAAAGGTTACTGAAACGAAGGATAAAATATCACTCTTAGCTGCTGGAGTTTTGGTGGAAATCAATAAAAAATCGGGTCTTATTCAGCACTATAGCATAAATGGGAAATGGTATTTTAATCAAAATATTAGTCCAAATTTCTGGAGAGCTCCTACCGATAACGATTTTGGGAATAATATGCCTGTGAAAAGTGCCGTATGGCGTGCTGCAGGAAAAAACACTTCGCTACGGACTATAGAGAATAAAACTGTAGATGCTAAAGCGCAGGTAGTTGCAACTTTGCAACTTAATGATGTGGCATCTGAATATGTGATAAGCTACAGCTTAAATGCTGTGGGCGAACTAAGTATTAATGCCAATTTTAAAGCTGGTAATAATTTATTGCCCGAAATGCCGCGTTTTGGTATGATATTTTCATTGTATCGCGAGTTTGATAATTTCAGCTATTACGGTCGCGGACCATGGGAAAACTACGCCGACCGAAATACGGCAGCCTTCAAAGGTATTTACACTAGTAAAGTTGCCGACCAATATGTGCCTTACACCCGCCCACAAGAAAATGGTAATAAAACCGACTTGCGTTGGTTTACACTTGCCGATGGCCAGGGAAACGGCATTCTAGTTGAAGGATTACAAGCATTGAGTGTGAGTGCATTAAATAATTTTCCCGAAGATTTTGATGAAGGGATGAATAAGAAAAACCGTCATGCTAGTGATATTACCCCTCGCCGCGAAGTGGTGGTGTGTGTGGATTTGATGCAACGTGGGGTAGGTGGCGACAACAGTTGGGGAGCACTTCCTCACAATGAGTATCTGCTTAAAGCGAACGAGTATTCGTATGGATTTGTTATTAAACCGTTGAAAAAGTAAAATAGGATAATTGCACCTAACAGGAAGTAAGCTGGTTTCGATTTGGAATCGGCTTATTTTTTAATAAAATGCAGAACATAAACGAGCACTTACTCATTAATATACAAGAATTTAAGTATAATAAATTATATCCATTATGAAAAAACGCATTTTAATTTTCGTAGCATTGCTTCATATAGTTAGTTTATCAGTAGTTTATGCCGCCAACGACACAATTTCACTGAGTGGCAAATGGTCGGTATATTTAGATAGCACCCTAAATATTTTGTCAAATAAAACTGAATATCTCAATCAAAAAGGAGAAATTATTTTGCCTGGAACAACAGATGACGCTGGCTTAGGACTTTCCAATAAATTGTTGCCAAAACTTGAGCGGCAACAAGTGCTAAGGTTAACCCGCAATAATAGTTTTATTGGCAAAGCAATCTATATTCGTACATTCACGTTGCCAAGAGGTATTAACAATAAAAATATTTTAATAAAACTAGAGCGCATATTGTGGCAGTCGGAATTAAAAATTAATGGAAAAAAAGTAACAGGGTTACAAGAAAGTTTATCGGCTCCACATTATTTCGATATTACTGACTATGTAAAAGTTGGGGTTAACTCTATTGAACTAATGATTGATAATCGAAAAAAGTATGACATAAGTACTTATGATTTTGCACATGCTTACACAAACGAAACACAAATTATGTGGAATGGTGTGTTAGGAGAAATGTTATGTTTGCTAACCGAGAAAGTTCGAGTTGATAACATTCAAATTTTTCCTGAAATGGATAAAAGATCTATTCGGATAATTGCAAAAACGACAAACACAACCAATAAGAATCAGAAAGCAACACTTACTTTTAAGGTAGAAGATAAAAATACTACACTTAAAACCGTTACAGTACCAATTACAATTAACCCCAAGGGTTCAAGCATTGAATTGAACTACGAAATGGGCGAAAATACTATTTTTTGGGATGAATTTACCCCGCAGACTTACATCCTTCATACCACATTAAAGTGGAGACAAAACAAAGCATCGCACAGAAATAGTTTTGGAATTAGAAAAATCACCAATAAAAGCTCCGCATTGCAAATTAATGGTAATCCCATGTTTTTGCGGGGCACGCTCGAATGTGCAATCTTTCCATTAAAAGGACACCCACCCATGACCAAAGAAGGTTGGATGAAAGTATTTAGTAATTCGCGCAAATGGGGATTGAATCACCTCCGGTTTCACTCTTGGTGTCCACCAAAAGCTGCATTTGAAGTGGCCGACGAAATGGGCTTTTACTTACAGGTTGAATTGCCTTTGTGGTCGCGTACACTAAAGGGAAATACCCCTACTGCAAAATTTTTGTACGAGGAGGCTGAAAGAATCATTCGCGAATATGGAAATCATCCATCATTCTGTTTTTGGAGTATTGGAAACGAACTTCAATCTGATTTTATTTTTTTAAATACTATAGTTAAACATTTAAAAGACCTGGACAATAGACGTTTGTACACTGCTACGAGTTTTACTTTTGAAGAAGGACATGGACGCTGGCCCGAACCTAATGACGACTTTTTTATTACCCAAACAACAAAAAAAGGCTGGGTTCGAGGACAAGGCGTATTTGATGCTAAATTGCCAAACTTTTCAAAAGATTACAGCAGTTCGGTAGAAGGAATGACTCTTCCATTAATAACACACGAAATTGGTCAATATGCAGTTTACCCCAATATCAACGAAATTGAAAAATACACAGGGGTACTCGACCCATTGAATTTTAAAGCCATTAAGGCCGATTTGCAAGTAAAAGGTTTATTGCCAAAGGCTAATGATTTTCTGCTTTCGTCGGGAAAACTGGCTGTTATACTTTACAAAGAAGAAATTGAGAGAGCGCTAAAAACTAGCGGAATAAGTGGATATCAATTGCTTGATTTACACGATTTTCCCGGACAAGGAACTGCTTTGGTAGGACTGCTCGATGCATTTTGGGACAGCAAAGGTTTGATTGAAGCAGAAGATTTTAGAAACTTTTGCTCGCCAATAGTTCCACTTATTCGCTTTGAAAAGGCTACATATAAAAACAATGAAAAGTTCAGCGCGAAAGTAGAAATTTCGAATTTCAGCAATGATGATTTGAAAAACAGAGTACTTAAATGGAAAATCAGAAATAAAACGGAAGTTACACATTCCGGCAAATTTAATATTAGTTCATCACCAAAAGGAATTCTGACAGACGCAGGAACAATAATTGCCGATTTATCCAATAGTACAGTCGCTACAAATTTGATTATTGAAGTTGAAATTGAAAATAGCAACGTAAAAAACAGTTGGCAAATATGGGTTTACCCTTCAATACTCACAATGCCAAATGATATTGCATACAGCCGTCATATTGAAGAAGCAATTGGCTTATTGAAATTAGGGAAAAAAGTACTTTTTAATCCTGCATTTGAAAAAATAAATGGGTTGGAAGGAAAGTTCAGCCCTGTATTTTGGAGTCCGGTGCATTTCCCTAAACAAGCAGGAACAATGGGAATCTTATGCAACCCTTCGCACAAAGCTTTTGAACATTTCCCAACTGAGATGCATACAAATTGGCAATGGTGGAGTTTACTAAAACGGTCGAGCACTTTGGTAATTGACTCATATCCAGAAATCACACCATTAATCGAAATGATTGATAACTTTTTTGCAAATCGCAAGCTTTGCAATACCTTTGAAGCAAAAGTTGGAGCAGGGAGATTACTTTTCACTACAATTGATTTAGTAAACGATATGGAAAGCAGACCAGAAGCCAAACAGTTAAAATACTCACTCCTCAAATATATGGAAAGTGAAGCCTTCTGTCCATCAAATCAAATTGATGAAAAAACAGTTATGTCGTTTATATCTAATACTGCAAAAACAATCGACACTAATCCCGAATCCATTTATTAGTTATGTGTTGAAAAATAGTCAATACAATCTTACAATGATACGATTTTATAAGTTAGCACAACATCGCCTTCGCTAACTTTGTTGTTAAGCAATATGGCTATTCTGGTAAATGGTTGCATGCCATAGTCAGCAATTTCTGTTTGTTGTATTGAAAAAGGAACTTTTGAATCAATACCTATTTCTAGTTTTTTATTAGTTGTGCTAATGTAAATTTTTGAGCCTTCAATTGTAACATTTTCTCTTGTTGTGAGAGCCGTTTCGAAAGTGATTGGAGAGCTTGCGGAAAAAGTATCGATGATTTTAATAATTGTAGAATCTTTACGCTCATAAATCATTGTGCGAGTCAACGATTTTAGTTTTTGCAATTTATATCCCGATTTCAATTCGTACACAATCCTATCAGCTGCATCAGTAAACATGGTATCAATCACAACTCCGTTAGCACTTTTAGATTCGTGTTGCTCCACACCATCAACTAATGGTACCGGGTGTCCAATAGAAGAAAATGTTTTATAAAGCGAATAACGCTCTTTGGAGAACGTTTTGTTTGTGTATATTTTTGGACCACCCATGTCGCCCATCATTAAATCTTTATCCATCACAATGTTGTAGGTACCTAAATCGTTGTGGTTGTGCGAAAATCCATTACTGCCGCCCATTATGGCAATAGCCATTTTGTTTTTGTCAGTATTCCTCTGAGGACGTGAATACAACAATCCAATACTTGGGAAAAAAGAACGGATTGAACCTGATGTTTCTGCTATAGAAAAATTATTAATTATTGAATTGTTTCCAAATAAATGAATTAAATCAGACATTAAATCCAATTGAGTAATTGTGGGATTTGAAGCGTATGCAAGTGTATTCCAATTGTAGTTTTTTCGTAAATGATGCATTATCCATTCGGCAGGTTTACTATTTGTTCCACAATCGGCTATGGCAGGATAGATGCCATTAATAATTTCACTTTTGAGAGGATAGATAGCAATTTTTGCAACTTTTTCATTTTTCAATAAATCAATTTTTGAATTTGTAGCGTTCATTAAAGTCTCGCGAAGAAGCATGAAATAACCAAATCCATACGAAAAATAACCAATACCTTCCACACAATACCCATCATCTTTAAAACCACTCAAAAAGTGTTTAATCTGCTGTTCACCAAAACTTACAAAAAACGCCCGTTTTTTCAAGTTGGTTTCAGTAGCCAAAGCAGCAGCAGTAACCCCTGCAACACATACTGCATTCCAATTGTTATCAGTTGTAAGCCACCAATGTTGTCCATTAGGTGTATCGAGCGATTTAATAACAGGAGTAAAAACTCGTTTTTCGAGATTCTTTAATGCTAATTTCCTTACTTTAGTGTCAATTTTGTTTCCTAACAAATGTAAGGTTTGTCCAAATTGATTTGCGATTCCTGCTGCAAATAAGTCGACACCAAAATTGCCTTTGTAGTTATCCATATTCCAATCATGCGCTGCCAAAGTCCAAGTTGGTTGATTGCAATAACTTATCAGAACTCTTTCAATTAATGGCATGAAACGTCCTTTATTCTCAATACATTCGGCCAGAGTAAGTATTGGTAGCAATACTTGTCTTGCCTTCATCATAGCATCAGTTTGATCACGCTTACCCGTTGTGTAAAATGTTTTATAAATGCTGTCATTCCATTCAGGTAGAGGTTTTGTTAAAAATGGCTCAGCGCTACCTAATACCTGTTTTGCAAAATCTAATTTTGCGATACTATCCCAAACTAATCGGTTTGAGGCAGGTATTCCAAGTCCTGTGGTAGTTTTATTTACCAACTGCAAATTTCGAGCAATAGCTTGTTTGTCAATTATTATTGCACTGCAAATTGAAACTGAAAAGATGAGAATAGAAACGAAAACGATTTTTTTAGCTTTAAACATAAATAAAAAAAATTAGAAATTATTCAAGATACTATATATGGCGAGATAGAAACTGAAAGATTTTCATTTATCTATCAAATCCTTAATATTATTAATGCAAATGTACTAATGAAACATTAATAAAAATTTCACCCTTGATTCAAAAACCATTACTAATGTAACATATCTGGTACATTATTTCCCATTCACCGTAAAATAATAAATCTGGCAAGCGTTTCCTTTGCTGCTGGCATTCTTGTCGACTGACATTTTGAGTGTGAGTTTGTGCTTGGTGTCTTTCAGTTCTGTCTCGAACATATATACCCACGGAATGTATAAATTGCCACTCCATTTGGTGTATAAATCGAGTGTTTTATACTTGCCACCATCCACTTTATATTCAATAATTCCGGCATTGGGGCCGGCAAGGCAGTAAATACCAATAGCTGTCCCCTCAAATTTAAGGCTTAGTTCAGCACCCGGAGTCAATGCTTCGAGTATGGCTGTATTTTTGTTTTTTTCGCGTACCGTTCCTTTTTCTTTTGGTGTCCACGGCGATTCATACGTCCAGCCTTTTTTTACTTTTGCTTCGCGTGGGTCAACCAGTTTTCCATTGAAATAACTAAATGCATTGAGTGGAGTTTCGGGCAAAAGGTGCGGTTTGATTTGCAAGTCGGCATACGAAACTGACCACATTTGATCAAAAAGCGATTCGATGGCAGCAGCGTAATACTTTTGTCCGAGCGGTGCGGGATGCGTGCCGCCAAATTGCTTCCAATCAAACTCACCAGCTTGCATACGTTCGGCTATTTCCTGTGCCTGATTGATTGACGGTATCTGGTAATAATCAGCTACTTTATCGTGATTAGCGATAACCGCAGGCGTTTTTCCCTGATTCAATATAGGAATAAATGGATCGTAAATAAAATGTTGCATCACAATATCCATGTTAGGATTACTAAGCAAAGCTTGTCGCACTTCACCTTCCATGCCGCGAATTTGTGCAATGGAGTCGAAGCCATTTCCATGGTCATTTACAGCAGCTTCCACAAACAGCAAATCGATTTTGCCTTTTTCCAACACATCTTTTTTCATGCGGTATGCGCCCGGCGTTGTGCCTGTAGAACCAATTCCGGCTTCCACAAATTCAAATTTGGTATGCGGAAATCGTTGTTGTAATTGCTCCATAACAATGGTGTGCCAGCCTTTCATTTCGGTAATGGAACCACCCAAAAATGCTACACGACCCACTTTTTCATTCTCAAAAATCAAACGGGAATTATTCAGATTTCCACGTAAATTTATGTGGTGCTTTTGCAAATATTCTGGTTGATGTTGTAACACAAAATCCACAATTGGAGTTGGGTCACTCAGACTATGTGGGTGATGGTCAACTCCCGGTTTTGAAATCAGGCGCATGGAACCTCCGGCAGCAACCATTTTATCGCGCACTACCATCGAGTTCTCGAGCAGGGGTACTGTTTTATCGGCATCGCCACAAACACTCAAAATGGGCAACTTTGTTTTTGCCAACTCAATTGCCTGATCCACAGGGCAGCATTTAAGTGTATCGGCCTGTGCATCTGTAATGTTATATTCCTTCAAAAAATCGTTCCAAAGTTTTGCGTTTTTTCTACCCGGCCAGCTTTTAATATCACAAACAGGCGCATCTAAATAAATACAGGCCACTTTATCGGGATTTTTCACCGCCCAGTTTTGCACAAACAACCCACCGCGACTAAATCCTTCGAGTGTAACTTTACCCGAAAACTGGTACTTTTTCACAAGATAATCGTAGAAACCATTGAATAATTTACGAGCGTTCGGACTACCATAAAGATGCGTTACATCAAAATATACAACATGGAAACCTTTAGTCAATAAAGCAGAATCGGCTTGAGCAAAAGCTCCGAAAAAAGCGGGGCGCATAATCCACGGATTGCCTTTTGCTGCATTTTTTGGAGCAACCACCGTGGCATTGCGACCATAATACGAAAAATCGTACCGTTCAAAGCCCTTCCAATCGCCTTTTTTACCGGCAAAAGCCTGAGGTGCAAACTCATACTCTTTGCCCGTAAGCCCTTTGGCAACGGTTTTGGCAATAAGCACAGCGCCGGCTTCATTGGGATGAATACGGTCGGGCAAAAGTTCGGAGCTATTAATTAGTGCCGTGTGCAAATCTATAAGCTCTGTTTTTTTAGCTTTTGCTACTTTTTTTATCTGCGGAAAAATCACATTGATCAACACCGAATCAGTAATTCCAAAGTTTCCAACACCAAAAGCGGGCACTGGCAAACACAGATAAATTTTGGGTTTAGAGGGTAATAACTGAAAAGTATCAACCATGTTCGACAAATCCTTTTCGAAATCGTACCAATAAGCTTTATTAAGCGGTTTTGAGTCGTTTGAGCCCAATTTGATGACCACAATATCTGGATTGAAATTTTTTGCACCTTGATATTCAGGAGCTTTCCAATATGGCTGATTTCCATTTCGAAGCATAGTTGAGCCACTACGTCCAAAGTTTTGCACATCATAGCCGCTACCCAACATCCGACCCAAAACAGCAGGATAAGAATCACGAATTTGGTCTTTTATACCAGCACCTTGTGTAATGCTATTGCCTACACAAGCTACTTTAAGTGTTTTTGTCTGTGCCTGAATAGCGAATGACAAGTAGATTAAAACATTAATAAACAAAAATTTATAGTTATTCATAGAGATGATAATTTTAAAAAGTATTTTTTGCGACATTACAATTAACAATATCTAATTTGCCACACAAAGGTTAATCTTTTAACAATGATAATTTTTGCAATATCTTTACAATTCGATTTTAAATCCCACAATAGGTATTTCAGGTACGGCAAACGTAGGCATATCAACCATCAAGCCTTCAGACGTTTGTTTCCATTTCACTTTTTTTTTGGAACCAAGCAAAGAAATATTTTTAATTGGCTGATTTCCGTATGCAGACAATGTTTTTATCAATACGCGCTTTCCATAAAAGCTACACACATAAGCATAGAGGTCATTGCCTTTACCTAAAAAGCGGACTTCTGGAATAATTGTTTTTGAAGTTGCGTCATTTTCGGCATCCTTCATTGTATTCTCAATTTCATTTTTTTTAATTTCAAGTGCAACAGGTGCTTTTTCAAAAATTTCACTATCTACTTTCCATGTACGAGTTCCGTAAATTCCTTCTGAATTTTTATCCATCCATTTTCCAATAATTGCAAATCGATCAAGAGCAGGCTGAGTAATTTCACCCAAGGCGTTAGGTCCAATATTGAGCAGGAGATTTCCCCCTTTGCTCACAATTTCAAGCAGTTGGCGAACCATTAACTCCGGAGATTTATAGACACTATCATATTTAATATAGCCCCAGTTTTTACTCATAGTGATGCACGATTCCCACAAAGCGGATTGTTTGCCTTTCACTATTTCTT
>CAMBSB010000123.1 GCA_945870155.1 Paludibacter jiangxiensis
AGTGTGTCCATATCAGCCAGCACAATATTATCAATCCAATATAAGCCCGTTGATCGGCCAAACATAAAAGTCATTATTCCACCTCTTGCTCCAGAAGTGGTTATATTTGATGTGGTTTCGTAATAGTACCGTGTCCATTCATTGGTCAAGGTAAATTGTTTTTCTCCATTGGTCCAGGTAGCATTATTTGTATCGGCGAATTTAACATCAATTTTTTGCCCATTATCTGCTTTTGCCCAAAATGAGACTATATAATTATGATCTTTAACAACTTTCATTTTTCGGGAATTTAATTGAACATCCCAAAATGTACCCGGATTTATTGTATTAACTGCAATTTTTAATGATTTGTAGGCTTCGTACGAATCAGTATTATCAGTCACAAATAATGCATTCGCACCATTATTTGCAATGGTTGTAAAACCACCCTCAGTTCCAAACTCAAAACCGGAATTTACAGGTAATAAATTATTTGTTTCGTATTGATAGCGCAATAACGGTTCTTTAATTATTTCTGTAATTTCAATGTCATCTACCCAGAAAATGCCATAACTGCCACCTGCCTGAAAACTAAAATCTTTTTTTCCTGCATTAGCAGCATTACAAACAAAAGTAAACGAGTACTGTTTCCATGTTGTAGCATCAAGAATGGTAGGAAAGGCCAGACCATTTGCCACTGTCACAGTCACTTGCCGATTGTTTCCATCGCCATCGCCACGAGCCCAAAATGACACCTTGTATTCTTTGTCCTTTTCGTAATATACACCACCGCACACTGCCATCATATCCCATGGATTGTTAGGATTATCAGTATCAATTTTCAATGACCAGCTTCCCGTTCTTGATACAGTATTGTCGTAAGTCAAAGATCCATAGTCTGTGCTAAATTTATTGTTAACCGGAGTGCCACCTACCCACCAGTTTTGAGCTTCAAATCCAGGATCATTCAGGCCGATAGGTTGTTCTTCGAGCGAAAGATCATCGATATAAATTACGCCCTCATTTGCAGCACCATGGAAGTAAATATCCACATCTGCTGTTCTTGAAGCAACAAATGTAACTTCGTGTTGTTCCCAGTCTCTGGTCCAAACCCAGCCTCCTTGTTGCGAACTGTAATCAGCATTAAGCTCAGCCCCGCTAACATTAAAACCAAATTTTACTTCCTGAGCACCTGCATCGCTTTTACACCAAAACTTCAATTTGTACTTTTTGCCAATTTTTACTGATCCAAATCCTGCTTTGTTACCAAAGATATTCCAGGGGGTACTTGGAGCGGCTGTAGTAACATTAATTTTTAAACACTTACTTCCGGTATGAAATGCTGTTGCATCGATTTCGGCAGTACCATTAGCGTTTGGACCACTTAAAGTCCAATCGCCATCTTCAAAACCATCAACTCCATTCCCAGCATATGAGGCGAAAGGAATTAAACTAAACAGCACTACGGCTGCAAAAAGGTAAATTTTTCTCATAACTTTAATGTTAATACTTATTTTTAAAAATGAAGAAAACTGACAAATAATTAGTCGACCCTTAAAAACTCATTTTCAAATCAAAAAGGGGTTTTATATTTAACTTAATAATTAATTTTAGTACACAATAATAGTTTTGCAACAAGGTATAAAAAGATGATTTCCATTTATTCATCATCCTTTTAAAATTAAATGCAGCAGCTGCAAGCATTACATTAATATTATCGCCTGTAATTCCTTTATAGAAATTACGATTTAAGCGGTGGTCTGTTTTTAAATGGCCGTTAATGGGTTCTATGGCGGCTCTTCTTCTAAATTGTTTTTTTAGCTTATTTTGCTGATATTGAGATTGTTTTTTATTACTGAAAGGTTTTGGTATTTCGATTGTTGTATCGTCAATTTGTCTTTTTCCTTTGTAACCTCTGTCTCCTATTAATGTTTTTATTGTTCGTTTTCCTAATAATCTATGCGTTTGTTCAAGTGCCGGCTCAATGGTATGTCCATCATACGGGTTCCTAAATCCAAGCGCTCCGATAATCACTCCTGTATTTTGGGTATAAATGATTGATACCTTGTTGCCAAACTCATATTTCTTGTGTTCTTTGCCTTTTGAAATACATTGCACATCTGGTTCATGTACAGAATACACCTTGTTTTTGTCGTTTCTTTTCTGAGCTAATATCCTGTTAAATATCTCAATATCAAAAGTATACTTTGAATTTGGCGTTAAATTCCGCTCTAATTCTCGAACTAGTCTGCCTGCTATTGTTTTTTCTTTTCTATCAGTCTTACGTGCTTTCCATTTATTTCGTGGATGATTTCTAAAGCGTTGATCTAAACTCAATTTCTTTAATGTACGTGTATAGCTTTGACGAACAGGTAAATTCTCTTTCTCAGCTATTTTTTTACATTTATCTATAATTCTTCGATGCAATTTACTGTCAGTAGGAAATGTGATATTTTTTTCCTGAACAGTAGTATCAATGCTCGCACTGGATTCTTCGCTGTCTTTCCCATTAATACGGATACTTTCTTTGAATATCAATTCAATGCCCAACTCTCCAATCCGATGACGAAAATGAACTAGTTCCGTGGCTTCACATGGCTCTACTGGTATAAACTCTGTTTCTCCGCAAAAATACTGATAATAAACATTTTCACTCCATTGTTCAACTACACTTTCATCTGAAATATTGCGTAAATGCTTCAGTATCAATAAACCAACCATTAATCGAATTGGTTTCGCTGGACGACCATTGTTTGCACAATATAGTTCCTTAAAAGACTCTTCAAACATTTGCCAATCTACTTTATTGGCTAAAATATACATCGGATGACGTTGATTGAGCATATCTTCTAATTGTAGAAATAAGCTCCCATGATTATTCGGTTTCTTCTTTGATAGCATAATTTATTTGCAAGAATTACGCATCAAATATACAAAATCTTGCAAATGTACACAATACTTTTTTGATATATTTTATTGATAATCTTTGTATTAACTACTTTTTAAGGGTCGACTAATTAATATGTAAATAAAGACTATTCTAATCTCTTGCGTAATTTTTCGTTTATACAACTTTCATCAACGGTTGATGATTTAATAATTTTTGTCAACCGTTGGTGCCAAGCCACATCGCGCCACATACCCACAAACTGTGGTGCGCAAAAATTGCTGGTGGCTATTCCCACCCATTGCCCGCTGGCGGCTGCACGCTTGGTGCCAATTTCACAAAGTTCCTTTACCCATTCCCAATTGAGCAATGGCCAATCTTTGTAATCTACAATTCCCCAACACTCCGTGGTAATAAGTGTTTTGTTTGCTTTCTTTGCATTCAATGCCAATAAATCGATTTTATTGGTAAGCAATTTTTGCCAGTATTCGGGTTTCTCCCGATACAAATTCTCGGCTTTAGCCACCACATTTTTATAGCCCTGCGAATCGAAAAGTCCGGTTGGGTAACCTACTTTTACATAAAACTCACTGCTGTTTTGCTGCACCATCCACACATGGTGCTCAAAAAGATCGAAAAACGAAAGATCTTTTTCGGCATACAATTCTACTTTCTGGTTGTCGAATGAATACAAAACAGGAATTTCGGGAAATTTTTCAGAAAACACTTCGATTGACCGTCGCATAAATTTTAACGATGTTTCTGACTGCCAATAACCCCAAATATCTTTTTCGTTTTTAAAAAATGGAGCCCAGATATAACCTGGCCACTCATTGCAAAAATCCACATACACAATGGCATCCAATAATCCGTCTTTGTCGATAGATTCAAGTGTCTTTATCCAGTTATCGGCCATTTTCTGAGGCGAAGTGATTTTCATTCGTATGTTTTCCACATCCTCCCTGTACCAAGATGATAATGCTACTTTTATTTTTCGCTTTTTACATTTGCTGATAAACGTGTTGAGCGATGGCTGAATCTGAACTTTATTAATTGCCGGACTTCCCCACACTTGTTGATCCCAAACGGGTAATAGTGTAAATTCCTGCGTGGGATTTTCAGCTAACAAATGTGGAAACGCATCAATACGCACAGCATTATAGCCGCGCTCTTTTAGCTCGTCTAGGGCTTTGTCCCAATCCTCGAAACCTGCACCCGCCCATCGTCGCTCTATCCACGAAAAATCCCACATAGTGATAGCCAAGGGTTTAATCTTTTTTGCTGACACATTATCAGTAAAAAAAACACCTAACAACAAGTACAAAACTATATATTTAATTTTCATTTATTTATGGTATTATTGCAATGGATTTGAGCCTTTTAGATTCTTTGTTGGTATTAATAAACCGAATATTGTCAATACCTGCTTTATAAGGTGCTTTTACGTTATTTACCCTAACGGTTATTTGCTTAAAGCCATTAGTTCCAACGATATCGGTCAAATTCAATGGTAAATCTTGTTTCCATACAAAAGCAAGTTCTTCGCGCAAGTTAATAACAGGCAAGGTGATGGTCAACCATTTTCCAAGATCTTTTGTTGAACCCGGTTTATAATTCACCCCCCAACTATTGCCTTCTCCCGGTCCATTTTTTTCTATACAAATTTGAATTACCCCATTGCCATCAAACTTCCATTTTTCCAAATAAAGTTCAAATCGGATAGCCCAATCGCCAACGTTTGTTACTAAATCCGTTTTATCAATACATTTACCTTGATTCAATACAGCTCCACCACCATTATCGGGGGCAGCGGTAACAAACCAATCGTTGAAACCGGTGCCAAACATGGATACAAATTTAGTACTATTACCAGTATAGGACGTATTATTAACCAATAATCCCGGCCAGTTGCTGAATTTATTTATGTTATCAAAATTACTGAAAATTCGTACCGTATCATTTTGTACATTTTCGGAGTTTACCGGAAAATAGGCCTTTCCGAAAGTGGCTTGTATTTCGGCCCAACCAAATTTTGTTCTATCGTATGTTGGTACCGTGTATTTTAAAGATGCATGATCTTTGTCAATTTCAAAACTTGTAACCTCCACATTGCCGGGATAAATTATTTTATTTATGCCATAAAATGCATCACCTTTAAGTTCATTGATAGTGCCGGAACTGGCATTTTCGTTGCCCCAACTGTAAACTCTGGGCGGCGACTGCAGCAGTTTCATGGTCCAGCTTGTTTTTCCATAATCAGTAACAACGGTCATTTCATTCGTTATTAAAGTTGGATCTTTAGCAGTTGCTAAATTAGGAGCTTTGTTTGGAATGCGTAAAATGATGGCTTCGTTGGTTATAAAAGTAGCATTTAACAAAGCTGGATATCCATTAAAAAGTACCTGACGGGTGGTTGCCAGATTTTTCCCCTGAATTAATATCATAGAGTCCGGATAACAAATGGTAACAATGGAGTCACCAACATCAATTACATTACCACTTGAATCTCGCTGTGGATGATTGTAGAATGTTACCTTTTCGATAACAGGCAAACCGACTTCATTTTTTTCGTTGCACGAAAAAAACAAAACAGTCGAAAGTAAAAGCATAAAAGCAAGTGTTATTTTTTTCATCTCTCGCTTATTTATAAGTTGCAAAGTCAAAAGCTACAGGTTCATCGCGCAATGCCGGATACATAGCTAATTCATTTTCGGGAATTGGCAAATACAAACGCGGTTTCTCCAAGGTAAGTGGATACTCATTGGCAAGCGCTTTATTCTCAAGAGCCTGTATTGTCCATGATTGCGGAACGGTATTGTTTGGAAACACTTTTATTTGCCAACGAACCGCTCTGTTTTGGTTATTAATGTAATTTACAACTCCTTCCAAGTCGTAATACGAACGTGCCACAAGTTCGTAGAAAGCATTGCTTTCCATACATAATTCTATACGTTTTTCTTTGCGTATTTCATTAATATCCAAACTAGTGCGGGGTTGTAGATTGGCGCGGGTACGCAGTTGATTTACTAAATCCAGCACCTTGGGGTCGACAGTTAAAAAATCATTTCCCAATACAGCTTCAGCATAAATCAGATAAACCTCCGCCAAACGCATCATATAGGTTATCATTCCGGTATTCATTTTGCCCACCTGTCCGTTATTATCTTCGGGAATGCCAATAATGTATTTTTTTACAGCTGCACCTGTGTCATCGGTATAGGTTAATGGAACTAATGTCCGATTGCCATTGATATCGTATTTTACCATCCGTTGGTCGGGATATACATCGCCTTTGTAAATAAAAGTTGCTTTTCGTCGCACCGAATCACCAAAATCTTTGTACAATTTCAGCATATCGTAGGTTGCACTAAATGCACCGCCCCAACCCGTCCCATCGTCAATAGCTTCATTACTAAAACCATAGTACGACTGGAATGCATTTTGAAAACCATATCCACCGTTGTAAACCCATTGTAAGGCAAAAATCGATTCGCTGTTTTTAATATTCGACAGTTTAAATAAATCGGCATAATTTTCTTCGAGTTTATAGGGTCCGTTGTCGATAACATCGCCGGCATACTGTTTAGATAAAGTCAGGTATTCCAAGTTCCGCTGATTCGGCGTTTTATTTAATCCTGCCATAAATAAATAGATTTTGGACAGATATGCTTTTGCACTCCAACTGGTTACGCGTCCTGCATCGCCCTCTGCTGAAAGCAAACGTTCAGCATTGTGCATATCTCTTCTGATAAGCTCCCAAATATCTTCTTTGGGATTTCTGCGAAGGTCAGTTTTGTTAAGCACCTCCGAATTATCAACCAAAATAGGAACATTTTCAAAGTGATTGACTAAATAAAAATAAGCAACAGCGCGCATAAAATAGCACTCGCCAATGGCATTGTTTTTCACGGTATCCGAAACAGAAACATCCGTTTTTTCTTTCAAAAGTTTCATAATGGTATTGGCATTTCCAATTACATTGAAGTATGCGCGCCATGAATTACGTACCGTTCTGAAAGTAGCAGACTCATTGAGATACAAAGAAGAACCCGAAATAAAATGCCCCATATTCCCGGCACGTTCGTCGCCCAAACGTGAGCCTACATCGCTAAATGCATCGAACCAAACATAATTATACAAAGCCGTTGTACTCATTTTTACTTCTTGATCGTTTTTGAAGTAGGTGGCATCCGTTAGCTTGTCGAGTGGATAGCGATTCAAAAAAGTATCGGAACAGCCGGCTAACACCAAAAGTGCTATGCAAACCGCAAATGATTTATATTTTATTGAGTTCATAGATTATTCTTTGTTTTTTCTGTTAAAATCCAACTAAAATGTTACATGAATATATTCGGGTTTGAGGATAACGGCCAAAGTCCAATCCAATTGGTGCATTGCGCACTGCCTGGGTATTTCCTGATATTGTGTATCCAATTTCGGGGTCGTAACCTGTGTATTTCGTAAATGTGAATGCATTTTGTACCGATACACCAACACGGAATGTTTCAACAAACTTTGTTTTTTGTAATAATGACGAAGGAATATTGTAGTTTAACTGAATACTTTTGATTCGGAGGAATGAGGCATCTTCCACGTTCCAATTTGTTATTCGGCTTCTATTGCCATGTGCATCGGTAGGATTAATACGGGGAATTGTTGTTCCTGTATTAATGACTTCGGTATGTGAGATTCCGCCATCGTCAATCCAAGTTGTCAATCTGGCTCTGTCAAAAGCTTGACGCAACATACCCATTCCGTCTGCAATACGTGCCGGTTGTGAATTTAAGAACTTAACATAATTCACCACTTCATTTCCTTGCGAACCAACTAATAAAATGGAAAAATCGAAATTTCTATATGAAAATGAGTTTGTAAAACCGTACGTAAAATTGGGCCAAGGTGTGCCAATATTGGTTCTGTCACGTTCATCTATCACACCATTATTATCTAAATCTCTGAATTTTATGTCGCCCACCCATGATGAATTTTTGTTTGGATCGGTATCGGCAGGTAATGCTGAATTCAATTTTGAGCCATCTTCGTTCCCCAGGGAGTTGAGTTCAGGATATTTTCTACGGTTGAAATCTGCTTTTAATTCCTGGTCATTTTCGTAAATTCCATCGGCAATGTACCCATAAAATTGCCAAAGTGAAGAACCAACCGAAGAACGGGAATTAAAATACTCCGCTTGCCAAAAGGTTCTGTCAACAAATGAATTATCGGAGTATAATTTCGTCAATTTGTTTTCAACTTTCGAGATATTAAAGTTAGTAGTCCAGCGGAATTTTCCATTGTCCACATTTACAGTAGTTAATGTAATGCCGAAGCCGGAGTTTAACATAGCTCCTAAATTTACTGTGGGTGGCGTAATATATCCAACACTTAAGGTGCTGGTTCCCAAAAATTCGGGTAATTGTAAGCTCATCAACATATTTTTTGTTTCCTTGTGAAAATAGTCAAACTCAAATTGAATCCGATTTTTCAGAAGCGAAAGGTTTAATCCCACATTATACGTCATTGTTTCTTCCCACTTGTAATCGCTGTTGGCATAATTGGTGGGTCTGAAACCTGTGCCCCAAGGCGAAGGAACAGCTGCTAACGTTACAAAATAGCCTCCGGCGTCACCCTGATTTCCAGTCAATCCAGCTTCGAATCGAAGTTTAAATTCTTCTAATTTAATCTGTTTCTTAAAATTTTGGATAAAAGGTTCTTCGCTTACACGCCAAGCCACCGAGCCCGAAGGAAAATAGCCCCAACGATTTTTGGGAGCAAAATTTGGCGAACCATCGGCGCGCAATGTTGTTTGCAAAATATACCTGTTCAGGAGTGAATAATTGATTCTACCCAAATACGATTCCATAGCCCATTGTCCTAAATAGCTATTGGAAATAGACGTTTTCAGGTCGCCTGCACTGAGTTCAGATATGGCATTGCTTACAAAGTTCTCTCTCGAACCTGATAAACCAGCGTACCATCCAGCCATTGATTCGTGTACAAAAACAGCACTTAAGTTGTGTTTTTTTGCAAAAGTATTGTTGTATTGCAATTGTTGAGACCAGTACCAACTTTGACCATCTGAGTTGTTTTTCTCACTTTTAGCAATTGGATTCGACACAAAACCCATTTGATACGATGGTTCAAAACGTGAATTTTTAGCCACATTATAACTGGTATTAAAATGAGTCACCATCTGAAAGCCTTTTATGGGCAAATGAACTACTGCAGTAATGGCGGCCGTTGCGGTATAACGTTTCAAGGTATTGTCAATTAAAGTGGCCAAGGCTATCGGGTTGGGATCGGCATAGCGGGCAGCTTCGGCATCGGGAGGACTTCCCCAGGTTCCATCCACATTTCGTACCGGCGTTGCGGGCGATTGGGATAAAGCCATATTAATAATACCATCGTTTGTAATAGTTAACTTATCGGTGGTTTGACTTAAATTCACATTTGAATTAATGGTGAGCCATTTTTTAGGAGAATAGTCAAAATTCAAACGGGTGGAAAATCGTTCAAAGCCCGAACCATAAGCTACTCCATCCTGATTTAGATACTCCATCGATGTAAAATATTTGGTTTTATCATTGCCGCCGGACATGCTGAATTGATGCTTGGACATGGGCGCATTCCCAAAAAGCTCCCTTTGCCAATTCGAACCTTCGCCCAACACACTTGGATTAATGTAATTGGCATCGCGGGGCCAACCCATTTCGTCGCGCAACTGGTTGTTCAAAATGGCATATTCTCTGAAATTGATGGTAGGTAAAAGGGTAGGGGTCTCCTGAATAGAATAACTGTATTCATAATCAATTTTGTCGCGACCGGATTTTCCTCGTTTTGTACTGATTAAAATTACTCCGTTACTTGCACGTGAGCCATACATGGCAGTAGCCGAAGGACCTTGAAGAACTTCCAACGATTCTATATCGGATGGATTGATATTGGCGATAGGATTTACTGAATTTCGTTGTGATTCGCCCGAAATTTGCACACCATCAATAACATACAAAGGCTGTCCGGTTCCATTTATGGTTGTTAAACCACGCACCGTTACTGATACTCCACCACCCGGCTGACCGGAATTGGAGGTTACACTTACACCTGCCACACGTCCTTGAAGTGCTTGATCCAAGGTTGTATTTAAGGTTTTTTCAATGTCCTTTGAACTTATGGTTACTTGCGCACTGGTAATATTCGATTTTTTGAGAGAACCATAACCTGTTATCACAAGTTCGTCCAACATTTGACTGTTTTCTTCCAAGATAATCTTTATAAACGGTTTTTTCACCGTTACAAGTTGCTTTAAATATCCAATATAGGATACTTCGAGTTCGTTTTTACCTTCAGGTAATTGTATCGAAAACTTGCCATCTACATCGGAGCTTACTCCTATTGATCCATCTTTTATTTTTATATTCGCACCAACAATACTTTCGCCCTTATTATCAGTCACTAAACCTGTTACGGTCTTTGTTTGAGCAACTATGTTAGCATTACTATTTGAGTTAAACAGCAGGCATATAAATGCAAATAAAATGATGACGATATTTCTTTTCAACATAAGATTGTAATTTTTTACAATTTTGATAACCGAAGAAAGCAAATATCATTCTCCGATAAAATATAAGACGTTATAAAACTGTTATTCCTTATACGCACCTGTTTTCTTTCAACAATATTGTCTGCTGAAATTGCTGATAAGCTATTTTCTTCTTTCAAATTTAATTGAGAAGGTGCTCCAAATTCCATATAGTGTGAATAAATATCGTTTTGCTTGTATCCTACCCTATACAATTCCAACAAATATTGTCCATTTTTAAGATTGCTGATATTCAATTCAATAGTGTCTTTCACACTCGATTTTATTATTTTACTGTAAAAATCCTGATTGGATACTTTGCCTTGTTTCAGAAACGTAAAATCCCAAAAAAGAGCAGTAAGATTATTGCCATCCTTGCAAACCCACGATTGTGAATCGTTATTCTGAAGTTCAATTTTTCCCAACGCATTGATATATTTGTAAGCAAAATAAGTGGGTTTTTTCAACCCTTGCAAATTCATCAATCCAAAGCCACCATGAAACGGACCGTAAGCCGGACCAGCTTCTTCAAAAATATCGGTAAATGTCCAATAGGACATCGAAGCCACTTTGTTGTCAATTCCTTTTAAGGTATTTAACACGTAAGTTGCATTTTGATAGGTATCGTGTATGGGGTCACGCGACGAATACGACGAACTCCATTCGGTAAAGTGAATTGGCAAATTGGGCGACTCGGATTTTAGCACCAACTCATTCTTAAAATAATTTACATACTTAATAATTGCATTGGAATCGTCCGACATTCGCTGTTTCGACTTACCAAACTCATCTAAAAACCCTTCTACACCATAATTATGAGCCGAAACAAAGTCGATAGGCACTTTATTATCTGAACAATACTTCAAAAAATCAGGAATCCAAGCTGGTGTTGCCACAGCAGGACCACCTACTTTTAAATTTCCATGTACTTTTTTTACATTGGTGGCCACTGTTTTATACATTAAAAAATACTCCTCTTTCGTTCCTGTGAAGAAACCACCTAAATCGGGTTCATTCCACACTTCAAAAAACCATTTTAAAATTTCAGCTTCTCCATATCGTTCTTTCCAATGCGAAGTCAACGCATAAATAAGTTTTCCGTATTCTTCATACGATGCTGGAGGTGTAACATTTCCTTTCCACCAAAAAATTGTCTGACTGCCGCTACTCAATAGTTGAGGCATAAAACCAAATTCAACAAACGGACGAACCTTAATTTTCACTAGAAAATCAAACAGTTTATCAATATACTGAAAGTTGTATACTATTTTTCCATTTTCTTCTAAACAAACGCCCATATCGTCGCTCAGCAAACCATGAAATCGAATATACTTAAAACCACAATCTTTTTTTAAGAGTGAAAGTTGTTCCTGCCAGTCGGCTCGTAATCCTTCGTTAGCTCTACCTGCACCCACACAAAAGGAATAGGTTTCGGACAGGCTGCATTTTTCCTTTGAAAAATCAGCTTGAATCAATCGTTTTGAAATGGCAGTAGCAGGATTACAAAGAAATGCAATCAACAGAAAAAGCACAAATCGGGGAATAGGTTGAAAAACCATGATTTTATTATTTTACTTGTTCAATATAAATTGCCTCGTATGGTTCAAAGTTAAGACTGATAACCACTTGCGATGCATTAATTAAAAACTCTTTTTGCTCAGTTATAATCGTTGAAACATATTGTGTTCCAGAATCGGGAATTCGTGAAATACTGAATTTCAGACTTGTTTTTTCACCTGTTAACAAAGTATTACTCATTACAATATTTGCTTTGCATTTGGTATTGGAATCATTTCCGAACAATCCTCTCACCTTCTTATTTTTTGAATCAAAAGCCACAATTCCATTCACCGGAACCTCTGTTTTCGCAGTCACTGCTACACGCTCACCTTTCATTTCTGTATATTTTTTATAGGTATACCAAGTAGCACGAGGCGAGAAAGCAGGAGTTTGGTCGGCACGGGTCAAAATATGACAAAGATGACCTGCCCATAAACCACGAGAGAGATTGATGGCACCAACAGGAAAATCGGGATGCCACATATTGGGATCTTCTTCCCACACAGCATGACAGGCGCCTTCTACTTTTGCTTTTTCTAATTCGGCAAAATGCCATACATAAATACCCGGATGATAAAGATGCTCAGGCACAATAATTTCTGGAATATCAATGGGGAGAGGCACCATTTTTAGGTCATTCTGCATATAGTTGCGTATATCGGTAACATGCTTCAATATTTTGCGATGCGAGTCAGCTCCGTTTAATTCGTGCCAAACCAATCTGTCGGGCATACAACTATTTTGTTTAGCAAAATTTAAAAATTCACGCATGGTTTGTCCTTCGGTTTTTCCGGCTAACCAAGGTTCAAAAGCAGCGTAGCTGGGACCAACTATTATGGCATTGGGATCATATTTTTTAATGGTTTGGTACCCAAATTTCCAAGTTGCCAAATACTGATCTGGAAAACGGTTCGATGGCCAGAAATCGCTGGCATCGGGTTCGTTCCAAACGTCCCATTCTATGTTTTTAAATCCTTTTGAAAGTACATACTGCACCTGCTCTTTGAGTACTTGCTCAAATAACACATTCGGGTCAATACCATTATTTAAAGGATCGCCTGGCCAACCAACCGAATTTTGGTAGCCCCTGTTTGTATATTCTGAGCCCGCAATAATTTGTTGGCGCACCCCCATTTTTTTGAGACGATTCATCATAGCATCGCATTTCAAACTGGTATTGCCGCGTTCCGAAGCATTTAACTGCCATTCCCAATGCCAACCATACAAATCGGGATAATCCATCATGGCATGGTAGCGTACTAATTTTGGGGTTAGAGCCTCAAATAAATCAGCAGTTGGAAGCGTTGCCGAAAAACCATACAAAAAACCGGAAGCTGCATGGGTAATAGTATCGGATGATGTTGATAAATCAACGCTAATTTTATTCAATAGCGTATCAGTTGTATTCACAGGCGGAACTATCGGTAGTATCTCGTTACCACACGAAAACATCCCAAAACCGACGATTATTAAAAGTATTGTTGCTATTGCGTTTTTCATAATAATACATTTAAATCTACTTATTAAGGAACAAAATTCTCCCAAACATCTGCTTTCAAAGCGGGATGTGGAACAAAAGCAAAGGTTTCCGGACATTCTTCAAAAATCTGATATATGTTTTTTCCTTTTTCCATTCCTAAATTATTGTATATCTCAGGGCGTTTATGAATAAGTTCCGAAATTTCATACTGCTCATTTCGCTCCCAAACCAATTGATTGTTAGCATCAAAAACCGGAAACCATGCAATACCGCCATGCGCTCTTACTCCTGAATAGTCAAAACCATATTCTCTATCGCACCATGCTCCAAAAACCAACGGTTTTGTTGGATTTGCACTGATCAATCGGTATAAATTAAAAAATGGCCTATTCAAAGGAAAAGTGATTCGCTTTAAGCAATAAATTCATCTCACAAAAGTATGTTTTAATTGTGTATAATATAATTGCAGCTGTAACATAACCATTGTCTTTCTGTAACATAAAAAAACGGTGACACAAAAATAAATGAATCAAGTATTTTCGAGTTTGCCAATAATTTCCTGTTCTAGAAAATTATACAACAGCTGCTAATTTTGAGGAATTTTTCTCAAATGAAAACCTGCCAGTAATTGAATTCTGGCAGGTTTTACAAATAAACATTTTTCCCGGAAAGCAAAACTTTTCGGACTATCCCAGATTGTTTTTTAAAGGATCATTATTAAAGTATTCGTGAACTTTACCTATATACCCAGGTTCTCCGGGACCTGCTGGTGGCTCTGATTGCAATGCCAATGAGATTTCGTTATCTAACTTAATTAGCTCAATCGTCGGATTTAAATACATCCGTTTTGCTATTATTTTATCTGTAGGTTTCATATTAGTTATATTAACGGATAATTACTTTTTGTACTTCACTCTGACCATTTACGGTTAACGCTACGAAATAAACACCTGCACCGAATTTTGCGTTTCGTGTTTCGTGTTTCGATTTCACAATGCCGTTTTCGAGTAGAATTCCCACGGTATTGTAAATACTATATGTTGCTTTTTCTGGAGAAATAATCGTAATCTGATTGGCTGCATTTACAAATACCTGAGCATTTGGTTTTGTAGCATTATCAATGCTTGTTGCAACGCCCGGAGCACGAAACAACAAACTAAAACGATCCGTTGTAGGCGCTGTAACAGGAGCACTGAAACTGTAAGCTACACCATTTGTAAGTTCGTTTTCAACGTTAGGATTCAGCTTATCAATCAATATTACACGCGTGCCCGTTTCAAAGTTAGTCATTTCATTAGCAGAAATACTCAAACCATTGTTATTGATTGCTGTAAGCGTACTGAAACCAATTGGAATTTCGGTTTCATATTTTACGCTGTTCATACCATTAATCACTAATTGTTCCGTACCAACCTGTGTATAAATCTCCGGAATAGTTAGCTCTTCATTGCTACGTTTTGGAGCATCGTATTGGTCGAAAGCATCCGAGGCATTGGCATTGAAATAAAGCACTGTTTCGTCGGTATTCGTACCGTTCGACACTTGCAAACGCAAGAGCTTCTGAGATGTTTGAATTGGTGCTTTCATAATATTACCTGCCACATCTTTGTGAGCACGCATGGTATTATCCACCGCTATGCTACCTGTACCAACCGTATTTACACGTACCCAGAATGCCTGCATAGGTGGAATTTTGTTAGTAACTGTTGCTGGCGAACCTACTCCAGCTGAGCCGTTTGCAACGAATGTATAGAATTTATAAACACCTCCCTCTTTTGTGCGATACCACATAGTGGGCAATACATTGGTTCTGGTAACCATATTCCAATCCAAGTACGAAGGATAAGGATTACCAACAAGGTTGAAACCTGTTTTTCCTGCTGTGCGTGACAAACTTATGGAATGTGCTCCTGTATTTACAACTCCTGTAAATGCTACTGTTCCGGTTGTGCCAGTTATCGAAGGAGTGCTGGTTGCTACCTGAACATAACCTCGCAATTTATTGAGAGTACTAGCTGCAGGTGCTATCCATGTTCCACTTGGTTCATCGTAACAAGCTACCGATGTGCCTTTGTTAAGCAAGGAACTTGCGCCCGAAGCCAAAGGAATAGACATATACCAATTGCGACCCGATGTAACATATTGCTGCACAGTGGCAGTTATTGCTTGCGGAGCGGTTGTAGTATTGTCAACCAAGGTAGCTGTACCCGTAACATCGCTTTGTAAAGTAACCCCTCCAACAGTAAGCGAATTCCCAGAACTTAACTCAAGCCCTGCGCCGGGTGCAACGGTGATGCTACTCACTTCGGATGCCTGATTAACAGTTAGTTTATTCGATGTTACAATCACATCGCTAGCGGGTGTTATTGTCAGTGCAGAAATATTGGTAGCCGACGAAACACTAAGAATAGTGGCTAAATTAATAGATTGTGTGCCTGACATATTATACGAACTAATCGAAGCGTCGTTCTTATTCACTTGCAGATTTCCTGCGTTAAAAGTCAGTTTTTTTACATTACTTGTATTGTAAAAGCTATTCGCACCTTGCTTTGGTTTTACTAACATTTTGGTTTGTGCCGTTAAACCCAACATTGAAAGGCAAAATAGAATCACTAATGTGATTTTGATGTTTTTGATTTTCATAAGATTAACACTTTTAAATTACTGTTATTTGATAATTAATTTCTGAGTTTTAAATGGAGCATCACCCGATAATTTCAGGAAATAAACACCTTTTTCTAATCCAAGACCAATTGTCTTGCTTCCAATAAATTCAATAGTACTTGTATAAACAATTCTACCTTGCAAATCGAGAATTTGAATATTCGTAACTTTAGAACTACCAGTATTTAATGTCAGCTTATTAGTTGCTGGATTTGGATACATGTAAAAGTTAGTTGTTCCAATTTCGTTTATTCCATTTGGATTGACGATAGGAAAAAGCTGGCTTTGCGGTACTGTCCATCTCGACATAGATGGTGAACTCCATTCAAGTTTAATTGAAGCATCAACGGATTT
>CAMBSB010000124.1 GCA_945870155.1 Paludibacter jiangxiensis
CCAAAAAATAATACAGAATGTTATGCGGTCTAAACGCCTATACCAATTTATTTAAATCGCCATCCAACTCTAAATTCAAGTTTTAGATTTTTTCCATACATATCATTCCAAAAATTTACATAACTCAACTGAATTGAAGTTTGGAATCCTGATTTTGAAGTATGGCTAATTCCTAAAGGGATTTCCAGAAAATTGGTGTATTCAAAACCGCCATATAATAAACCCACAAAAGGAGAATAACCATTTATTCCGTCTCTATTAGCCATCCAATACTTTCCACCAAATGTGTAAAATGCTCCCGAATAACCTCCAATAGTTAGTTCAGTACTCAAATATGGTTTTATAAAATAATCAACACTACCTGAAAAAAACCCGGTTACTCCAAACATGCCTAATCCCCCATTTATTCCCAATGCGTATTTTTCCCTTGGCTTTGGTGGTTTAGGTGGTTTAGCCACGGCTAGCTCTCTATTAGTATAATCAATTGATTTGACGTTTGATAATTTAGTAATGAAAGTTGTATAGGCCGAAATTGAGTCTAATTTATATTTGATTTCAGTTTTGCTTTTCTGAATTATATATGCATGTATCATTTGCCTGTTTTTCAGAGTAATGGTGGCTTGAGCATTAATTAGGGTTGACTTTCTATTCGCATAATCAATTGATTTGACGTTTGATAATTTAGTAATGAAAGTTGTATAGGCCGAAATTGTGTCCAATTTATATTTGAGTTCAGTTTTGTTTTCCTCAATTATATGTGCGAGTATTACTTTTTTGTTTTTCAGGGTAATGGTATCCTGAGCATTAATACTGATAGAGCAAAGAAAATACAGGATAAGAATTGAAATATGTTTCATAAAATTTAAAGACTATTTTTGCTTTTTGGGCGATTAAAGAACTTTAAAAAAAATAACGCAGGTTGTTAGTATTACGCCCACGGCAAAAATGCTTTCGCAGTAAAATAAAAAGACAACAGTGAAATCACAACATAAATAATTGCAAAGATAGATCTTCGTACTTTTTCTTTTCTTGCCATTTTCTCATACTTAGTAATGATAATTTGCTTTTTAGTATACCAAGTCAAGTAGTTAATTATCAAAAATATTGCACCAATTATAAGACCCCAAAAACCTCCATCGATACCCCTATTTGCAAAGCTTATATCCAAGAAATGAAATAATATATTATAAAGTGTCGCAATATTAAATGCTATAATAATGCAAATATTAAGAAAAGACTGGAGAGACGGATTTTCAATCTTCTCAAACTTAGAATAAAACCAATACAAAAAATAAAATAAATTATTTATCATGAAAAGTGAATTTTAAAGAGTAAAATATGTTGTGTTGATTCATATTTTAGTTGTTGATTGTCTTTTCATATGTTTTGTTTTTTTTAATATCTCCAATCTTCATAGCGTATAAAATTCATTACCTAATGTTTGGCATGGCGTTCCGCTATGTCAAAGCTAAAAGGAAAACTCCAGCTTTCCACATTAAATTAGAATATGGAAAGCATCTTTTCTTTTAACCCAACGTAGTTTGGAAACTACGCTGAACAGAGTAGCGTCTATGCCAAACAAGTTTTAATCACTTATGCGTTATATTTTTTAGTCGATTTATTTTTTTCAATATAATTCATCAATGCTTCCAAATTTGCATCCTGTAATGAATCTATATCAAACTTTTTATTCTTTAATCCTTTAATATCACCAAAGCCGGCTTGTTGAAAAAGTTCAATGAGCTGTGGATATTTATCTTCCTGTAGCTGAATAAAAGTACTTAAACGGTCAATTTTCCAATAACTGATGTCTTCATTCCCCAATCCTGTTATTTTTTTCAACTTATCACCTTCGGGTGTGCAATTGTGGGTAATAAATAAAAAGGTACTGAACAAAAACTTATCATCAACAATTGTTCCTACCAAATAGCCAATTTTTATTTCAAACAATTTTACGGGATGCAAAATGAATTTTCTATAAACCTGTATATTTTCAATTGTATGGGTATTTTCCCAGAGCAGATAATTAATGGCATCATTATTCAAAACATCTAAACGCTCCCTGAAACGTTTCAATGCATGTGATTGTATATAAACTTCCAATTGCTTTTTATCTCCGTGGTAGCTGGAACCCAAAACAGATGTATCAATACTAATCCAACTCAGAGTTGTTTTAGCATTAGCGGCTGCCAACCTGAAAACAGGGCGTTTAAACCCTCCGATTTTTAATATATCTGTTTGGGGTTTAAATCCATATACTTCTACCACTATTTCCATTTTAGGGTTATCTTTAAAAATAGCCGCCGGCCCTATATGGATTCCAAAATATTTATGATCAGGACTACTCAGTTGAGTTATTACTTTAAAATAATCGACCAAAAACTGCGAATAAAAAAGTTCCGAAACTGCCCTTCCATTTTCTTTAAGTTCCAAATAATCAGGATTATCTTCACCAAATTTTCTTTTTGCCTCTTTGGCTTGTATGACTATAAAGCACCATAACAGATGCAATTGATAAGTAGAAAAAAACTTTTCACCGAGTTCCAACTTTCGTTCAACGAAAAATTTTCGGGATTTTTCGTTGATTATCTTCAAATCTTCGTGAGTAACATGTTCATTATATGCCCTCGGGTTTTGAAACACATACTTGTAATCGTACATCATATGCAAACTTTCATTCGAAAGTTGACGAAGTTTAATTTCGCCTTCGTACATGATATTTATTACATCTTGTAAATCAGTCAAAAACTTTTTATATGCGCCCTGATGGGTTGCACCTTTTTTTTTCTTATTTTTTGTACTCATACCGTAACAACATGATATATTACTGATATTAGGAAAGCTCCAGCTTTCGATATTCATAACAAATGTAATTCAATTCTACTACTGAATTTGCAAGGCGAAACATTGCTTTTAGCTGCGCCATAGCGAGACGATATGCAGAACAACCGCGTTAATTATGCTAGGGCGAACTGTGGGCGATTAAATAAGTTGTCTGCTTTTATAATGAAATGGCTTTTGAAAATAACCAAACCAAAGTACATCTTCCAATAAATCATACTCAACTTCTTTTTCTGATTTATACAGCTCGGTTAAATGATATAGTCCGTCGCTTTTCTTTGAGAATTTGATTTTTTTCAACAAGAAATAAGAACGGTAAATATAACTCCAACCATCTTCGTAATATAAACCAAATTTCATATCCGAGTCTGGTCTATATCCAACAAGAAATGATTTGTAACTTTCTTCATCTAAAACTTTATCATCAATAATTTCTTTTTTCCAATTTATTGTTCCCCAAACTGTTGCAGATTCATTTTTACCCCAAAAACGCTTGTGTTTACTCACAAATTTCTCGTAAAATTCAAACACTGTATTTGATAAATCAGTTGGAAGTTTGTCAAATGCTTTATCCTTGAAATAAATATTACTATTACGAAATTCAGTAGCTTCAGGAATACTAAATTCCATACCATAAAAAGCTTCAGCTATGCCGCCTGTAATACATGCAAGGGTATCGCTGTCGCCTCCAAGTGAAACTGCTAAACGGATAGCCGATTCAAAATCCACACTATCCAAAAATGCAATGATAGCCTGAGGCACAGTTTCCTGACAACTTTCGTTGAATTGATACGACGGGCGAATTTCGTCGCAGGTTCTGGATAAATTATAACCGTATTTGGTTTCTATGTATTGTTTTATTTCGGCTTTGGTAGCTAAGTTACGAGCCATGTAAATAGCTGCTGCTGTAGCTTGAGCACCTTTAATGCCTTCGGGATGATTGTGTGTAACTTTGGCTGTGAGTGCGGCAATTTTTTCTGTTTCTTCAAGCGTGTCAAATGCCCAACCCACAGGCGAAACCCGCATAGCCGAGCCATTACCCCAACTGTTGTAGGGTTTTGAAATATCACCATGTGCCCATTGCAGAAAACGACCACCATAACTTCCCATGGGTGAAGGATATTTTTTCACGTACTGATAAAGTGTAAATGCTAAACGTTCCTTATTTAAACTGCCATCTATCAGCCAATCAGCCACAGCAATGGTCAAAATAGAATCGTCAGTATAATTTGTGCCTCTCCCTAAAAGGTCAAAGTTCGTTGTTTTGATATTGTTGAATTCATAGACTGAACCCGCAATATCGCCAAAAATAGCTCCAAGCATAAAATGTAAATTTATTTTTCACCAATTTCAATCTTTTTATCAACCAGACTATTTCCATTATTGCAATAATATCTATATCGACTTATCGTAATTTGTTTTTTTCGTAATCCCAGAAAAATCTTGTGTCTGAAATATCTTTTTTGTAGTTCGCTAATTCGGATTTTGTGATTGTATTACTTTTCATTTCCTTCAAAGGAACAATATATAATTCTTCGGGCATTTTGGGTTCTCCACCTACGCCAATCACAACAAATACAGGGATGTTGAGTTTCTCGGCATACTCTTTATAATTATTAATTTGATAATTTTCCGCCCACTTAATTTCATTTTTATAGTAATATCCACGCCATTTACATTCTATGGCAAATGCTTCATTTATGCCTTTTGACTTGAAATCAAAAATGACTTCCAAATCTGGAAAGTGATTTGAAACTGCATAAATTCCATCCACATATTTGTCGCTTCGCCACTCTTGCAGAGTAAAGTATTTCGGATCAAAGTTTTTTACAACGAACTTTTCGAATGCATCACCTTTAGCTTTGTTTTCCTCATAGTCATCTTGCTGAATCTTTTCATTCACTGTCGATTTTACTTCTTCCTTTATTGGTTGCTCGCTCTTGTTTTCTACTTTTTGTATTTTACTTGGTTTGCGGACAATAATAATTCCCCAAACAACAATCACTAAACCAAATGCAATTAAAATATATCCCATTTTTTTACTCATATTTTATTCTATTTCAATCTTATCAATCTCTTTCATTATCCTATCCGTTTCCGACAATGCTACAATTATTTTCTGATAATGCAATATGTCTTCAAACTCTAATGTTCTTTCTTTTCGGTCTTTTAGCCATTTTTGAGCTGGTTGATAACCGCCAATAAAGAAATTCCATGCTACTTCGGGAACGTTGTCGAAATACTGCGATTCGTTTATGTAAACTTTGCCGTTTTCGTATTTTGGTTTTAGAACTTCATTATTTCCACCTATCGGATATTGTGTAATGTATTTTTCAACAATTGGCGATTCCAATAAATGAATCTGACGTATTTCTCCGCCCAATTTCACTAACTTCAAGAAAGTTTCTTTGTCTTTTGGATAAGGCAATCTTGGAAAGTCAATCTTTAGAAATTCTTTGTATTTCTCACGGTAAGTTGGCGAATGCAAAACGGCATAGATATAATCCAATATGTCGATTGGGGCGAAAGTGTTTTCGTCTACTTCTTTCTCACTTGTAAAACTCAATCCTAATTTTTCTGCTAGTTGATTTACTATTTCTGCTTTAAGGTTTGGTGTTCTCTCAGTTGATTGGTCAATGGTTTGTTGGGTGTTGTTATCAGGGTAAAGGTAAAGAGGAAAGGCTGAACAATAACCTTTGTTGCTCATGAAGAGTCTACTGGTTACAATTTGTTTCGATATGAAGGTGTAACAATGATATGGAACATCATATGCATATTGTCTCATCGATATTAAACCTAAATTTTCTCCATTTTGCAAATGTTTCATTACTTCGTGTCTAGGTCTTCCCATTATACCGTTGGATTTCCCAGTATAAATGCAAAATTTTTCTTCAAAAGGTTTAATCTTAATTTTTAAAATCTTTGGATTATTATTTTTTATGTCTAAAATTGCCTGCCTAACCTTTTCTGCTTTATCTAGTTTGAAATTCAACAAACTTATTACCTCATATTCGGAATTTGTCTTTAGAATTTCAAGAATTCTTTTCGATTCATTTATATTATCATGTATTGCTAATTCGTCAAATTCAGTATTTAGTCCCGTGTTATTATGGATGAATAATTCATCAATTTTAAAGTATTTTTCATACACAGCACTTTCTTTAAAATCCTTTTTTACGAAAAAATAATTTGGATGAGAAAAGATTAATTTATTCCAAGTTAAAGATTTTAGTGTATTATCATTCAGATACCCGTACTTAAATTCTCGTTTTCCAAATAAATCATGATGAAAGACTTGTCCTAATTCATTTTTCTTCTTTTTCCCTGTTTTTACAAAAATATTAATTGATACCCCTTGCATAATATCAAATACATTTTGGTCTATCGAACCATCAGGGCTTACTTCTTTTTTTTGAGCGTTGCCATGTAAATCCAATATATATATAATGTCAAAGCATTCCAGTAAATATTTTCGCATTTGACGAAATACAATACCGTCAATGAAACTGTTATTAGAAATATATGCTAAAACTCCACTTCCATTTTTTTCAATAAAATGTTGTCCATATCTAATAAATTTCACATAATCATCTGAAAGTGAATTATAACTTTTTTCCTTAAGCTCTTTTTTGTAATCATTTATTAGGTTATCTATCCATTCATTTTTGTTTGTACTACTTACAGCATACGGAGGATTTCCCATAACTATCATCACAGGTGCATCGCGTTTAATATGGTTGGCTTCGTTGGCTTCGTTGCTCAGCCAATTGGCAAAGAGTGTTCCTGTGTCGGGATGACTTTCTTCCAGGCTATTTGTTAGATAGATTTTCAACCTTTGGTCTCTGGTGGGCATAAATCCGGTTTCTTTGAGTAGTAAATCTATTTGCAAATGTGCCATGGCATAACTTGCCATAAGTAACTCAAAACCAATCAAACGAGGCAGTAACTGATTTTCGACATAACTGCTCCAGATGCCTTGTTGTCCTTCAAACTTTTTGTATATTTCTTTAATTACTTCGGCAATATAAGTAGCTGTTCCTGTGGCTGGGTCGAGTATCTGCACCCGATGAACTTCCTGTTCGACCATTTTGCCTTGAAGGTTTACCTTAATTTTAATTTTGCTTGCATCGGCAATGCCTTGTGGTAAGTCAAACTCTGTTTTAAGTATCTCATCAATAGCCCTCACCTGAAAACTAACTACAGGATGTGGGGTGTACCACACCCCTCGTGCCTTGCGGAGTTTGGGGTCATACTCGCTCAGAAAAGTTTCGTAAAAATGAATAATTGGGTTTTCCGTTTTTGTGCTTTTTCCGTAGTTTTTCAAAATATCTTCCACGTTGCAAGCCAAAAAGATATTTACCAAGTCGTCAACAATCCACTTAATACGGTCGTCAACATCTATTCCGGCAATGTAGCCAAAAAGTTTGCGTAAAAATGGGTTTGATTTAGGTATCAATTCTGCTGCTTCTTGTCGGCTGAAAGTTGGTAAAGTGGCATCGTGATGTCGGGCAGCAAACATGCCGTAAGCAATGGTTTGAGCGTACACATCGGCAAATCCTTTGGGCGTAATGTCGTGAATAAGAATTTCTTTGAAAGCATGCATTTGGTCTTTCAGCGTACTATCTTCGCTATTTTTTTCATCACTGTTCAACGCTTTTTCAATCACTTCTGATAGTAAACGGGCTTTACCTGCCATCATTTCTGCCAATTTCTTCGAACTCTTTATGGTCTGTCCGTGATGCGAACAAAAGTCTTTTATGAAGTTCTCGAAGCTTGCGAAATTACTAACAAGGGGTTGCAACCCCTTGTTAGTAATTTCGGCAATAGTAATTTTGCTAACAAATTCTCCCTCTCGATAAAGAATAAAAGTAAGATAATCGGTAAAAATCAGATTGTTAAGCGAAGCTTTATAACGGTCAAATTGTTCTTTGTTTCCTGTTTTCTTGAGTCCTTCAAGGTCTCGGTCGCCAATATCTTTCGCCTCGATAAAACCCACCGGAATGTCTTTCTTTGTCAGAATGTAGTCGGGCGCGCCACAACTTTGTCGTTTTGGTTCGTTGGTTGCGCGGATTGTCGGAACAAGGGTTTCGATTAGTTGTTCCAACAGACCACGAAATGTATGTTCAGTTGCGTTACCCGCTTTGAATTTGAGGTTTATGTTTTCGAGATATTGGGCAGTTGTCATATATTGTAATGTAATTCAAGTTTTATGGTCAAAGATACTATATTTGTTAGGACGGGGATTCAGAACCGTTTTCTGCATTTTCAGTAAAAAGAATTTGACACTCAAAATCCTCATCGATAATTGATATTTCTTTACAATTAAATTTATCCTCCAATATTTTTGTAAGCTTCATTTATCAGTAATTTCGTTTCTTCAAAGTCATTTAAATCCTTAATTGTCAGCTCAAAGTCGCCAGTACCAAAATGTCCAACAGTTTTCACATCTCTCCCTTGTTTTGGTATTGGTCGAACATCGTCAGCGTTAAGTTTCAAATAGAGAGTTATTTTTTTCTTATATGTCTGCATACAAACAAAGTTCTGACTTGTTTTATAAGCGACATAATTTTTCTTTGGTGACTCTTCAATCGAACTGTCCAAAGAAATAATAAAATCCCGAATGTTGTTGAATACTTCAAGCATATTTTCATCAAGGCTCTCATAATGCTCTTCAAGGCTATAAATTCCAGTTTTTCTTGTTATAGCAGCTTTTTTTCCTGCTTCAACCATTATAGGATTTTTAGTATTAGAGTCAACTGTTTCTTGGTGTGTATTTATATTTGATTTCTTATATATTTCATCAATACTTAAAATACCGTTTTCATAAACTTTGTACTGCCATAATTCTATATTAGCACCCATTACCTGAACAGCATGTAAGTCATATTTTTTGTATTCAGGTGCAAGACAAATCACTCGAATGTCCGACCAATCCACTTCAATTTCTCTCCCCAATTTCTTGTTAACTGCAATTTGAAAATCCCCTTTGTGGTCTCTAATCCAATGCAAATAATAAAGACTTTGATTAATTAAGTCAGAGGAAGCAACTTTTTTGTATTCGATTATTACAGGATTCAAATCCTCTGAAATTGCTAAAGAATCTATTCGACCAGAATGTATGTTTCCAGTCGAGAATTCAGTCGCAACCAGCCGACAATTAAATATTACTTCAATATTTTCTTCAATTAGTTGTTGTAGGTCTTTTTCGAGTTTAAATTCACTCAACCGTACTCTTTTTGCTTTTCCTTTCTCGATTTCGAATATTGCCATTTCAATTAGTTGTTATAGTGAGATAATTTAGTTTTTTATACACTGATGCCTAACGACTAAGACAAAGCACAGAAGCCGATTTGCGGTTTTTTTCGTTAACGTGCCGAGCTAGCCTTTGGCCGGGAAATTTACTCCAAAACTGGCGCGTTATTCTTCCGCTAAAATATACACTTTGCTGTAGGACGGGCACTGAAACCTGGCTTAGAGCTTAGAACTGTTAGCAGCTTTGTTTTTATTTTTCATCCAACTTTTTACGATATTTACAATGTCCATTACATAATCTTCATCTGTAAATCCTGCTCCACGAACTGCTGGATGCCATGTGTGAATATACAATTTATCACCAGTATCGTAAAAAACATTTCCATATTCCGTTTTCTGTTTTTCTGCTGTTTCCAATCCAACAAAATCTGATTTATAAAAATACTGCAATGTATTTCCAAATATTACAACATTTGGATTATATATTTCAATTTGTCGTTTTAGCAATTCTTGATTATCGTAATAGGCCTGTTGTATTTCATCGCCTTCAGATATACTACTTCCTGGGATTTTTTTAATGTTGATTATTGCAATTTCTTGTAATGGTTCAAAAGATTTTTCGTTGCTTGCATCTGGAATTTCGTTCCAGTTACAATCTCTCAAAATGCCATAAGTTGTATAAATCATTCTTTTCAAAGTAGGTACACTTTTTCCACACCGATATAGCCATTCTTTATCTTTGAATTTTTCGAGGTAGCTCCAAGTATCTGTTTCTGAATTTGCTTCTTTCAATACCCATAAAATCCGATTTTTCGCATTAAGATATTTTTCAGGTTCAATTATGCCGTCAATAACAAAATGACTATTGTTATCTAATCCTATTTGTTCAATTTGTTCAGAAATTGTATTGCATTTATTTTTGAAAGTCTCTAATGTTATCATTTATTTGATTTTTTTTGGAACGAATGGGCAGAAGAATGTTCCTCTGCCCTAATCAACACTAAAGTTTTGTAACTTCTAAATAATTATTTGAAATATGAATGCTTTCTAAAGTTACTCCATATTTCCTCAGAAATGCATCTGCAATCTCTTGTTTTCCTGCACTCAATAAGTTTGGCGCACTCGTTTGTTTAGACAATAATTCTACTTCCATTCCTTTTTCAAAACGTGTTCCTTTCTGATTGAAACTGTTTTTGAGTTTCACTTTAAATTGTGCCATTATAGTTTATTTTTAAAATTTACGCCTACTATTATCGGGTTATCAGCTTCTCCCATGTCATACAAAATTAACGAACTATTTCTTCAATTCGTGTCTTTCCCTGTCCTCCCGGTCAAAGAAACGTTTTTTTTGCCTATCGACCTTGACTATGGGCATTTAGCGGTTTGCAGGAGCGTTCCCTGTTGTGCATCGACAAGGTGAATGCTGGAGCAAAACTGCCGGAATGCGCGTCAGCCAGCCAATGAACAAGGCGGGTATTTAGGCGGTCGTTATTTGTTTTTCGTCAAATTGTTCGTTGTGTTTCAAGTTCAAAGTCAACAATAAGCGGTAAATGGTCGCTATGTTTTATCCAATCTTCGTATATTCCGACTTCTAAATTTTTCACTTTCTCGTATGTTATAGTTGTAGTAAAGCAATAGTCGATATGATAAGGTTTGTTTATGTTTCTTTGAAGGAAAAAAGTCGGATGAATTTCCTTTCCTTGTTCTTGTTCAAAGAATTTATGATATGCGCTAATTATTCCTTTTTCAGCCAATTTTTCAACCACAGAAGAATGGTTTCCTGCTCTTTGTGTTTTGTCCCAAATTTTGTTACTATTGAAGTCGCCTGTCAGAATCGTTTGTCTTTCAGTTATTAATTCATCGTAATAATTTATGGCTTTCCAAACCTGTTCAATATATTGTCCTTCAGAATCGTTTATGTTATTCGCCCATATTGCAAATAGCGTAAAGTCAAGTTGTCCGCCAGTAACTAAAATAGGAACTATGAATTTTATTTGTTCGTTGTATTTGTCGTGTAGCTGAAACTTATATTCACTGTATGAAAAAATCCCAAGTCCTTTATGTTTGTTGTCTCCAAACCATAAAAAGTCGTTTGGTTGTGTTGTCGAGTTAAACAGTAATTTGTCTGGGTGTTCACATTCTTGTACAACCAAAATGTCTGGTTTCTGAATCAGAATTACGTCTACTTTCTTCCTAAAAGCTCCTTGGCAGTTCCATGTTATTAATCTCATATTCTATAATTTGTCGCTGTTTTTTTCATTTTTTAAAATGCCGCCTAACATTTTAAAGCGTTATTCAAATTCATATATGCGATATACAACAGCACATATTCCTATTTTATTTACTTAACAACATATATACATTAAGCTTATATTTAAATCAATTAGTGAATTTGTATTTTTAATTTTTTATAGCTTCTATTGGTATTTATATTTGTATTATAGCTATGTTTTATTTAATAAAATGGTTTGCAAAATCAGAATTAATTTGCCATTTCATACAATTTCATTTAATTAAAATTTCCAGCCCCCAAAGTTAATAATTATTTTTAAACATCAAACATTTATATAAAAAAAAGAGTAAATTCCTTTACTCCTTTATGTTTGTAATCTAACTAAAGCCAGTAAGGCTCAGTTAAGGGTTTATTAGTATATTATATTGTTTCTTGTAGTGTTTCAATTTCTGTATTTATGCTTGTTTATCAGGTTTTTTGGGTACGGATTAAATTTTTGTTTTTCAGAGTCGATAAATAGTTTTGAGTATGAAGATTCAATGCTTCGGTATAGCAAACCATATATGCATTTTCTTTATTCTATCAACCCGTACAGCAATTTTATGAACTTGTGTATGTACAATATTAAGTAGTACAGCAATCATATAAAGTAGTACGGCAATAATATTAAGTAGTACAGCAATTTTATAATGTAGTATTCCAATAATATTTAGTCGTACGGCAATTTTATAATGTAGTATTCCAATAATATTTAGTCGTACGGCAACAATATTAAGTAGTACGGCAACAATATTATGTCGTACGGCTATAATATTAAGTCGTACGGCAATAATACAATGTATATATTTAACACATTAACATCATTTTTCAATTTTATAATGTCCCGCAGCAAAATATTAAAGCATATTATTAACACATTGACGTTGCGCATCAATTTTGTGAAGTCCCGCAGCAATAAATGAACACGTATCGTAAAATATTAAGTTGTGCAGCAAAAAATTAAGTTGTATAGCAATAAATGAAGTCGTACAGCAAAATATTAAGTTGTTTTTTTAAAAATTGAAGGCGAAAGTATTCTAATATCTGCTCTACCTCCCCCGGCATATTTCCCTTGTCCTCCCGGATATAAATTCATTCTTTTGTAGGATAAAACAGAACGCTGTTGTTGGGAACCAACGGTCAGCGTAGCTAATTATTTCCCGCTCGGCTCTGCCGCTTGGCTTGCCAAGACTCCCAACTCTTGTATTCTTTCCCGATAGCTATCGGGATTGTAATGCGTTCTTATAATAAATTTGTTTATCGGATTAAAAACCTGCCTACGGTAGGTAGGTCCTTATAGTGTAACGCCTACCATTTGTACATTTAATCAATTACATATCCTGTTGGTCAGGATTTGCTTTTTTTCTTTAAATCGAAATAAATTTTGTACGCAATACTTGGGATTATGCTGAATAAGCTCAGTTTGTGTAATTGAAGTGGGCGGTTGAAATTAACACCATTTTTTAAGTAACTGTCGTTATCGTAGTAATAATTGTAGGGATTTATGTGACAATATGCATTGTAAATGGAGTAAGTCCAAACGGCTTTATTACCATGCTTGGTAGTAATAGTATGATTAAAACCCAAATCTAAACGGTGATATGGCATCATTCTGCCGGTGTTTTTTTTGCCATAAATTATTTCAACCTGATCCCAACCTAAATTATCAGGAAGTATTGTAATTTGCTTCCCAAGAGCAGGAGTAAAAGGTATGCCACTCTGAAATTGCCAAACTACATTGGCTGTCCATGCATTTTTAAGCTGCCTGTTTACATTGATAATGAAACTGTGTGGTCGATTGAAATCGAACTCATACACATTTCCAGCATTGATATTGCTAAACTGACGAGTGGCGTGTTGCCATGCGTATGAGGCCGATCCTGTCCATTTACCTGTGTTTTTGCGAAGTGTGAATTCGACACCATATGCAATTCCTTTTCCGTTTGTTTCAAGTTTGTTTTCAACTCCCGAAATGCCAAACATATTTTCGTACCCTTCTTTGAGAGCAGCCAAATGTTCCATTTTTTTATAATAAACACCAGTTTCGGTTGTGTATTTATTTTTATCAAAAGTTGCATTCCAGGTTAGTGAAACCTGATTGGAAATTTGTGGAGGAATAAACCGAGTAGCAGGTAACCAAATTTCTTTTTTGAGCGCTAAATCACGTGCAAAAACCAAATGTGAACTTTGACTTACACGCATGTAATTTAGGCAGATGCTTTGTGTTGGTAAAGCGCGCCACATTAAATTTATTCGCGGTTCGAAACTTGGAAATAAAGTGCCGTCGTTGGCAAATAGTGATAATCGGAATGAAGGTTGAAATTGTAAATTAGTGCTAAGTTGAATTTTATTATCGATATAAATTGCTGACTCAAACGAATCAAACTTATCACTGGTGTATGGTGTAGAAGCGGTTGAATTGTAAATAAAATTTGGTTCGTAGCCCAAAAAACCTGCGTGCGCACCAAACTCCATATCCCAATTTTTCAGCAGTGCATATTTCCATGCTGAACGTAACGATAAATCGGATACCGAAGAGCGATTCTCGAATGCTGCATCAGTTAATACGCCATTATTATCATATTTGTATTGTTGCCCGCTCATATTGCGGTATCGGCTATACGAAACAATATTCTCGGCATACAACTTTGAACTGAACACCTTGTTCCAACGGCCAGATATCAACCAATTGCCCCAATTTTGTGTTGTGTGATTGCGTTCCGATTTTTCCATTTTCCAGGGTTTCGACCAAAAATTCAGGTAGTCGTCACCTTGATAAATATTCAAACTTAAGTTATTTTTGTCGTTGGGTTTCCAGTTTAATTTTGCATTTATATCATGAAAACCATACGAAATAATATAATCATTCTCGTTGACAGCCAGCGACATGCCAATCAGAAATGCATCGATGAGCGTTTTACGAGCAGTAACAATATAACTCATTTTTTTGTTAGCTAAGGGTCCTTCTAAACTGAGCGAAATATCCGTTACTCCCACACTCAGCGAACCATGATGTTTCGAAATATCACCTTCGCGCTGCGTAATGTCCACTATCGACGACAATTTTCCACCTTGTCGGGCAGGGAAATTGCCTTTATAAAAATCCACTGTATTTATCATATCAGGATTAAAAACGGATAAAAATCCGCCCAAATGGTTTACATAAATAAGTGGTACATTGTCCAATAAGTATTGATTTTGACCCGGATCGCCACCACGCACGAGCATTAAACACATCCCTTCACTTTGAGTAAGTACGCCAGGAAGTAATTGTAAGGCTTTCATAACATCAGGTTTGCCTCCTAAGGTAGGCACAAGCATCAACTCTTTTGCTGTAATGCGTGTTATGTCCGATCTATTTTCGCGTTGCCCCAACACTGTTATTTCATTTAAACTATTATTTGCATTCAGCCTAATTATGATCAACGAATCGGATGTTGCATTAATTGTTACAGTACGCGTGGCATAACCAATATACGACACTTTAAGAATGCTAGGAGAGTTTACTTTCAAATTAAAATAGCCTCGATTATCTGTTGCTGTTCCGGTCTTTTGAGTTATTTCGTAAACATTCGCTCCAATTAAAACCTCGTTGGTGTGAGCCTCGCGTACAAAGCCCGAAAGTTGGATGTTAGCTGCCGAAGTACTCAAAGTAGAAAAATTAAATGCAATTATGAAAAGCACAAATAAATAAATTATTCTAATTCTAAAAATCATAAATTGTAGGTTGAAGCGAATTGTTGTTTGATAAAATAAGGTTTGCAATTTTATTGTATTACCGCTCTGCTTGTGGAAGTGTAACTCGTAAAAATGCCCAATCCATTTGTGACATTCGAGTAGAGAGGATAAGTTTGCGGCGAGCTACCCAAATCCTGATATTGTGAGGTGGAATACAAAAAATATTGTTTTTGGAATTTATAATATGATTCATCCACACTTCGAATGGTAATGTGTTGACGAGTATTGGGTTCAAAAACATTTCCGTATGACTCCAGGAAAAATTTTACTTTATAGGTTTCGTCCTTCATTTTTTTGTTCGAAAAAACGGTTAGAGGCATTGCTTCAGTAATTAAAACAGAGTCACGCTCAGGCAACATGTATATTTGAAAATTGTCGAAAAACACTTCCCAATAACAGTTGTGTGATTTGTTGGATGCAATTGTAAATTCGAATGAAGACACAATACCTCCTTGGCTTCCCAATCCGGCAAGTTGAGTAAACTTTAAATCGTAAATGGTGGTATAGTCAGGAATAGTTGTTTGAGCCACAACCTGCTTATATCCATCAATATTCACTTTACAAGTATATGTTACACCTACTTTAGCTATTAATTTGCTTGTATACCAACCTTTTTTCGTGTATTTTAAAGTGTCGGATGCACCAAGTGAACTTTCAATAATGACTTGGGCATTAGGAATGTATTTAGGCATGGAGTCAGTAAGATTAGCCGTGAAAGTAAGCTGTAAGTCAATAATCTTATCGGCCTGTAGATAGGCGTTAATAACAGGTAGTTTTTCAAAATCAGGAAATTCATCATCGACCAAAGCATGGCATGCAGTAAATAATACAAAGAGTGAAAATAGCAATGGTAGTTGCAGTTTAGTCATAACAAAATTTGTTTAAAATGTGTGTCCCAATTATGTTCACATTTTTAAACGCCAAATATTAACATTTTATTGTATTGCTAAGGTTTTTTTATTCAACTTATTTGCTTTAGCTGTTACAAGGGATTTGTTTTCAATTACTTTGTTGAATAGGATGCCTTCGGGAGCTTCTACCCCTGTCCTCCCGGATATAAATTCATTCTTTTGTAGGATAATTCGGGACGCTGTTGTTGGGAACCAACGGTCAGCGTAGCTAATTATTTCCCGCTCGGCTCTGCCGCTTGGCTTGCCAAGAACCAACGGTCAGCGACCAACGGGAGATAATTGAAAATCGACGTAGTCAATCCCAA
>CAMBSB010000125.1 GCA_945870155.1 Paludibacter jiangxiensis
TCTACTTTAGAAAATGAAAAAAACAGAAAATAAGTAAAAATGTCTACATTTGTAAAATCAAATACAGTAAAAAAAGTACTGCTGTATACTTTTAAAAATAATAATCATTAAAAAATCTTTTTAGTGTCCACTTTTTCAAGCTAGTACAAGGTAAAAAATATTTCAAACAGAAACATAATAAAACAAATGAAAAAAACAATTATTCTAATTATTACAGCGGCATTAATAATAAGCCTCAATGCACAAGAGAAAGTGCATAAATTTGACTTTAAAATTGGCTCTGGTTTGGGATTTATGGGAAGTGGCGATTTAACTGCACTTTGTTTCGAAAACGAACTAAATTACAAACTAAACAATTATTTTTCAACTTCATTAAGCTTAGGTATAGGTAGAAGCAAAGAATATAAAGAAAGACACAACGATTATTTACAAGGAAGTTTAAATTTATTCATTTCTCCTTTTAGAAATGATAAAAAGAACAATTTTAAAATCGGACTTGGATATACTAGAATAAATGTAACAGTAGCATCATTTTCTTCATCATATTACTATCCTGACACCTACATAAACCAATATAATTATAATGCTAGTTCCATTAACGGATTTAATATGATTATTGAAAATGAATATAAAATTAGTTCGAGATTTATAATAGGCGGAAAACTCTTTGTTACAGGTGGAATTGAAGAAGGTGGAATAGTGAGTGGTGCACTTATAAAACTAGGAATTGTACTTTAAAAACAAATTTTCCAAAAAAGCTCTTATCGGCAAATTGATATGGTATAGGCATTTGCATTGATTAAAGCTATTGATGATTGGTTTTAATGCGTCATGGATAAAAATTTCAGAAATCTTATGTAACATTCATTAATTTGGGGAAAGCACTAAAATGAACAAAAATACCTTTTCCAAAGTGAGGACGAAGCAAAAAATACATAAAAACTCCTTTCCCAACATTGCGAAAATAGCAAATGTTCATTTTTCGACCTTTCCCAATGTTGGGACGATACAGTTTATACATTTTTAGATCTTTCCCAACGTTGGGACGACCTGATTTATGCATTTTTTGCCTTTCCCAATGTTGGGACGCTATAAAATATTCATTTTTACCTTTTTCCCAAGCTTGGGAAGGCGAAGCTAACTATGCCCCTTTTGTAAACGAGCTGAACACGCGTATTGAAGGATATAACAATACCATAGCCATACGCAGGGCAAAAGCCAGGAAAACTCAGGAAGCACCCTAGTAATAAATAATAAAACAAGAGCGCAAAAAGGTTTTTGCGCTCTTGCTTTTTTATTAAAGAATAAAATTTAAACTATAAAAATTATGTTTATATTTGCAGGGTGAAAAAACAATAAAAGTTCTCATATCGGAAAATATGACCGATATGAGAACTAAATTATATAGCTAATGCGGATATATGCGAACTAGAAGGTCGCATAGCGGAAAATATGTTCGCAGAGTAACTTGTTAGCACCAATTTAAAAAAAATGAAAAAGTCGGTAAACATGACTAATTTAAGGTGTTGTGACAACAAAAAAACTTAACAGAAAATGAGAAAACCAGTTTCAGTAGATAAAGCAATTGGAAGGTTACAACTAGTCCTCGCAAATTTTTTTATTTCTATGTCAGTTGTCATGGGGATTGCTTTGTATACTTTACAATTTCAAGAATATCAACCTCAACTTTTTTTACCTCTATTTTTCTCTTCCTTTGTGATTTCACCGTTATCAACTGCATTTCTTTTGAATCGGTGGAAGTATTGGGCATTTGTGAAAGTGAGAAATGTTCACGAATTAAAACGTAGAGCTATAATGACTAATTTGATTTGGGAAGGTGACAAATTTTTCACAAAAATTGAAAACAGTAATGAAACAGATAAAAAGCATTGGAGATTAAAAGAGAAATTTTTAGTAGATGATATTTTTATTGACGATAAAACTATCCCGACTGAAACTAAAATATATTTTTCGAGAGCTTTATTGTTTTTTTATATGTCTATTTCGATTCTTGTATCTGCAGGACTTACATACATTCTGTTAAACAATGAGATCCTTAGCTTAATTGTTGCAATAATCGTTTTTGTAGTTTTCCTTCGACTAAAACTGCAAAAAATTAAAAGAAAAACACCAATTATTGCTATTAACAACAAAGGAATAGAAACGGTAAATTCAGGGTTTATTTCTTGGGGAAATATTAAAAAAGAAGAAATAATCTCAGTTGGTTCCGGTCGTCACACAAAACAGATTCTGATATACAGAGGACCAAAAGGAATGGAAAGAATCAGTATAACTGGACTTAACGTTGGCAAAAATAAAATGTGGAAACTACTTATACTTTATAGAAATCGGTATTTGAACGAATAATAACTGGTGCTAACATCATAGGAATTAAACGCATCACCCCGAACGCAAAACACCCCGCCAAGCACTGCTCTTGACGGGGTGTTGCGATTTAGCTACGTTGATTTTGCTTGTATATATTCACATTTTTAATAATTTATAATGTGAATATCATAATAATTATCTATTTTTGGATGTTGAATGGAAAAATTAGATAATATCGGGTTAAATGGTCTGGTTTTTACCGAAGGTTTAGTTCAATATGCACCTAAGTCGTTAGCGGTAAGCATTAAAAAAAAGAAAATACAGATTCTCTATCAACAGAATAACAAATAAATTATGGCATTAAGTTGGAACGAAATTAAAGACCGAGCATTACATTTCTCGAAAGAATGGGCTAACACTTCAAACGAAGAAGCAGACGCGAAACCATTTTTAATTGAGTTTTTTGAAGTGTTTGGAATTAGCCGAAAACGAGTTTCGACTTTTGAACACAAAGTAAAGAAACTTGACGAAAGCAGCGGTTATATCGACTTGCTTTGGAAAGGAACAATTCTGATTGAAATGAAAAGTCGGGGAAAAAACCTCGACAAAGCATATCAACAAGCCATAGACTATACTCACGGCCTAAAACAACACGAATTACCGAAATACATTCTGATTTCAGACTTCGAGATTTTCAGACTTTACGACCTCGACTCCCCTAAGCCCTCCAATGGCGGGGAATACGTAGAATTTAAACTTAACGACTTAGTAAACAACGTGCAGCATTTTGGCTACATGCTGGGCTATCAGAAAAACGTTTACAAAGAACAAGACCCCGCAAACATAAAAGCAGCGGAGTTAATGGGAAAACTGCACGACCGTTTGAAAGAAATCGGTTACAGTGGACACCCGTTGGAAGTTTATTTGGTTAGAATTCTGTTTCTGCTTTTTGCCGAAGACACAACAATTTTCAATAAACAACAATTTCAAGACTTTTTAGAACAGCGCACAAACGAAGACGGCAGCGACCTTGCTTCTAAGCTTCAAGAACTTTTTCAGGTTCTGAATACCGCGAAACAAAATCGCTTCAAGAATCTTGACGAACAATTGGCTGATTTTCCGTATGTAAATGGGAAACTCTTTGAAGAAAACTTACCTACGGCAAGTTTCGACAAGAAAATGCGACAAGCGTTGTTGGATTGTTGTTATATTGATTGGAGCAAAATTTCTCCTGCTATTTTCGGTTCCATGTTTCAAAGCGTAATGAATCCGACGGAACGCCGTAACTTAGGAGCGCATTACACGAGCGAAACTAATATTCTTAAACTTATCAAACCTCTTTTTCTGGACGACCTTTGGAAAGAATTTGAAAGTATCAAAGACAACAAAAATCGCCTTCCTGAATTCCAGAAAAAACTAAGCACACTAAAATTCCTCGACCCTGCTTGCGGTTGCGGAAACTTCCTCGTTATAACTTACCGTGAATTACGATTGTTGGAATTGGAGATTCTGAGAAACATTTACAAAAGCGGACAACAAGTTATCGACATTAGCGATATTATTTGGCTTGACGTAGATATGATGAACGGAATAGAATACGAAGAATTTCCCGCTCGAATTGCCGAAGTTGCGATGTGGCTTATTGATCACCAAATGAACATGGTAATAAGCAATGAGTTTGGACAATATTTTGCTCGTTTGCCGTTGAAGAAAGCGGCTAAAATTGTGCATGGAAATGCATTGCAAATTGATTGGAGAGATTTGATAAAAAGTGAATATATTAATATTACTGCAAAGAATACCAAAATATTTTTGAGTGAACCTGAACCCGAATATACTACGGTAAACATAAAAACGAACAATCTAACCATTATTGACGAAAGGATTTCTTCTAAAGATAGAATTGAAATCAAAAATACATTCGATTATATATTAGGCAATCCGCCTTTTATTGGCAAATCAAACCAAAATGCTAACCAAAAAGCAGATATGGAGCAGATATTTGCAGGATATAAAGGCACTGGCGTATTAGATTATGTCACAGCCTGGTATCTTAAAGCTGCTCAACTAATACAAAACACAAATACAAAGGTTGCTTTTGTTTCAACCAATTCAATATCACAAGGCGAACAAGTAGGCATTCTTTGGAATATACTTTTCAATCAATATAAAATCAAAATTCATTTTGCACATCGTACTTTTAGTTGGAGCAATGAAGCCAAAGGTAATGCCGCTGTTCATGTAGTAATTATTGGATTTGCCAATTATGATACAAACAATAAAAGTGTTTTTGAATATGAAGATATTAAAAGTGTACCACATGAAATAAAAGTTAAAAATATAAATCCATATTTATTGGGAGGGAAAGATAACATCCTTTTTAAAAGGACTAATTCAATTTGTGAATCTCCAATTATGAGTTATGGAAGCATGCCTAATGAAGGTGGCTATTTGCTTTTAAACGAAGATGAAAAGAATGAGTTAATTGAAAATGAACCAAATGCAATAAGATTTATTAAAAAGTTTGTTATGGGCGAAGAATTGATTAATTCCATACCAAGATATTGCTTGTGGTTAGAAAATATTAAACCGAATGAATTAAAAGAATTGAAGGAAGTATCAAAGCGGGTGAAATCAGTTTTTGAAATTAGAAACTCTAGTAACAGAGAAGCAACAAAGAAACTAGCTCAATATCCAACCAGATTCGGTGAAATGAGGCAACCTCTAACAAATTATATTGCTTTACCAAGAGTATCGTCTGGAAATAGAAACTTTATTCCCATAACTATTTTAGACAAAGATGTAATAGCAGGTGATAAAGTTTATACAGTTTCAAGTGATAGTATATATGATTTTGGAATTCTTATGTCAACTATGCATATGTCTTGGATGAGAGTTACATCAGGGAGAATGAAAAGTGATTATAGTTATTCAAATCAATTAACGTACAACAATTATCCTTGGCCAGAAAACCCAACTGGCAAACAGATTGAATTAATAGAAGAAAAAGCACATAAAGTGTTAGACACTAGAGCTGAATTCCCCGAAAGTTCTTTAGCAGATTTATATAATCCTGTAACTATGCCACCGGCATTGATAAAAGCACATAACGAGTTAGACAAAGCGGTAGACTTGGCTTACAGACCACAACCGTTTACAAGCGAAGCGAACAGAATGGTTTACTTATTTGAACTTTATGAGAAATATACAGCTGACCTTTTTACGGTAGACAAAACGAAAAAGAAAACAAAGAAATCGATTGACAACCAAACATCAAGCATCTAAAACACGCCTATGTACATTGGCTGGATGACGAGTATTTAGCGGTCTTTAGCGGTCTTTAGCGGTAATTCAAAAAAAAACGAACAAGTACCTTTAAAAAAATCTGATTTTGTTACACGGAGGACAGCGACTAGAGTAATGTTATCAGCTTCAATACGTGAAAATATTGAGCATTTTCTAATTGATTTGAAAACTATTGAAAAACAATGAACTACCGCTAAACACGCCTATAGGTCATTGACTGGCTGATGTGCATTTTAAGGGCTTTGCTCCTGCCTGCATCAGAACACAAATTGCCCAGGCTGTTAGACACAATAATTGAGAAAAGAAGATGTTTAGAAACCGAAAGAAGAAAATTAAAGAAAAGTTGCGTAGTGATTTTGGAAACTTAAAAGTCGATTCATTTAATTTTGAACATTTAGAAAAATACTTCCGAAAAAAAGATCATTTAACTGCTTTTCAGACGCTATCTGACAAAACCTGTAACGATTTGGATTTTCAGGAATTATTTATGTTTGTCGACCGAACAAACTCTAAAGTTGGACAACAATATCTTTATAATAAGCTAAGAACAATTCCTTTACATAATACAGAAAACCCGATTCATGAAAAGCTTTCTGAGGAGTTTACGAATAATCCCGACTTTAGGGTATCTGTTCAGAGACACTTGAGTAAACTGAATGGAAGTGAAGTCTATTATATTTCCTCTCTCTTTCAGGATGAAATTATAAAAACACCTAAATGGTTTTTTATTGTTCCGTTTTTGTCTTTTACGAGTGTGTTATCTTTTATAATGGTTTTCTTTAATCCTGTATTTATTATTGTACTTTTGGGTTTATCCATTATCAATATTGTCCTTCATCTTAAAAATAAAAAGTATCTATATAATTATTTTAGCTCAATTCCTCAACTATCTAAACTGAACAGTGTTGCTCAAGAATTATTTAAAAATAATAGCTTGAAAGAAATTAATCCGAATTTAATAAAATCGGTAAGTGTGCTGAATAAAGTCAATAGTCGAATGTCTATTTTCAATTTGGACTCAGGATTACAAAGTGACCAGCAAATGTTTTTTTGGGCAATAATGGAACTTGTGAAAATAGTGTTTCTGATTGAACCATTATTTCTGTTTAGAACTTTAAAACGCATTGATACAAAAAGAACTGAAATTGAGGATGTATTCCTATTTGTTGGAGAGATAGATACTATTATATCAATTGCTTCACTTCGCAAAGGGCTGAAAAACTTCTGTTCTCCAAAAATTACTGACGGACAAAAAAGACTTTTTGCTCAGGAAGTATATCATCCTTTGATTGAAAACTGTGTGAAAAAAAACCTTTATGTAAACGATAAATCAATTTTACTGACAGGTTCCAATATGTCCGGGAAAACATCATTTATACGTACTATTGCTATCAATGTAATAACAGGATTGACTATAAACACCTGTTTTGCAGCGCATTTTTCTATGCCGCGTGTCCGTGTTTTCTCTGCTATAAGAATTAGTGATGATTTAATGAACGACAGAAGCTATTATTTTGAGGAAGTTATTACAATCAAAGAAATGATAGATAAAAGCAAAGAAAGTGACTCAAATTTATTCCTACTCGACGAAATTTTCAAAGGAACTAACACTGTTGAACGAATTTCGGCAGGCAAAGCTGTTTTATCTGCTTTGAACGAAGAGAATAATATCGTTTTTGTATCGACACATGACATTGAATTGGCTGATTTATTGAAGAATGAATATGATTTATATCACTTCAGCGAAATTGTTGACCATAAAACAGTTGATTTTGACTACAAACTAAAAGAAGGAAAATTAAAAAACCGAAATGCAATCCGAATACTTCAAATCAACGATTATCCCGAAAATATTATAAAGGAAGCTATTGAAATATCGGAAGAACTTGATAAAATTACTGTGGCTAATATCATAAGACTTTAAACGCAAAACACCTCATCAAGCTAAACTCTAGGCACGGTGTTAAGATTTTGCTACTCTCAGCAGTTATCAAGCAAGCTTGTATTGGCAATACTGCAAATTGACTTTAACTTTAGTTAAAACTAATGATTAGTAAGTTTATTATTCGAAGTTGCGTTGATTTTGATTGCAAAAAAATCAGTTTTAATACACTATATTAGCGGTTCTAATTATCATATTTGCAATATTATTGCAAATTATTGAATTAGTTTGACTATATCTCAAAATTAGTTGTATCTTTGTATCGTAATTATAAAGAATAAGATTATGATGAAGGAATTTAGTTTTGGGAATTATCGGTCGTTCAAAGAAATTCAATCATTGAATTTGACTGCTTCAAAAATTAATGAGCTTACCGAGAATAATACTATTGTACTCAACGATAAGCAATCATTGCTTAAAAGTAAAGCCATTTATGGGGCAAATGCAAGCGGTAAAAGCAATATTGTAAAAGCACTTGTGAGTTTCATTAAAATAATCAAAAATTCAGTAAGAGACGAAAAAGTGCTTGACCTGATTGATAATTTCAAATTATCGGTTGATACTGAGTATGAACCCTCTTTTTTTCAATTAATTTTCGAGATGAATAAAACCCAATTCAGATATGGTTTTGAAGTTACCGACAAAGTTGTTAAAAGTGAGTGGCTGTTTGGTGTGCCAAAAGAAAGAGAAGTTTGCTACTTTGTAAGAGAGAATAATACGATTAAGGATATTAGTAAGCTCCATTTTGAGGAAGGTCATAAACTGTTATCAATTTATAATGATAGCGATGGTGAAAATGAGGTGTTTAGAAACAATTCTTTGTTTTTATCAGCCGTTGCTGCCATGAACGGTAAACTTTCAAAACAAATTGTAAATTCGATTTTTTCAATTACAGTGCTTAGCGGTTTGCAAGACAAACAGTTATATAATATTTCGGGCACAAACCTAAGAAATGAAGAAACAAAGAATAAAATCACTGATTTTCTGAAAATTGCGGATGTCGGGATTAATTCATTGGATGTAATTGATGCAAATAATTCTGTAGAAAATAATTTATTGAAGGAAGCTCCGGTAGAATATCTTAAAAAGTTGGAACACGATAATAAAATTGGTTCTGTAATTTCGATGCACGACAAGTTTAATTCTCAAAAAGAAAAAATTGGTGAAGCTAACCTGCAATTTTCAGCTTCTCAGTCGGAAGGCACTTTGAAAATGTTCGAAATCAGCTCGTTTATTATCAAAGCCATCGAAAATGGTGAGACATTGGTTATTGATGAATTTGATGCAAGATTACACCCACTAATTTCTAAAAAAATTGTCGAATTATTTAATTCACAAGGGAATAGCTCGGCACAATTAATTTTCATTACACACGATACGAATTTGTTATCGGCCGATTTGTTAAGACGTGACCAAATAGATTTTGTAGAAAAAGATAAATATGGTGAAAGTCATTTGTACTCTTTGGTACAATTTAAAGGTATCAGAAACTCGGCTTCTTTTGAGAAAGATTATATTAAAGGTAAATATGGGGCAATCCCATTTTTAGGCGATTTTAATCAGCTTTTTAAAACAAGGGAAGATGCCTAAGAAACAAAGCTATATCAAAAAAACAGATTTGAAAGGTCAGAAACCTTGGTTGAAGAAAGTAAAAGCTTCCGAATATAAGGTTGAAACAGTTGTGCCAAACAGGACAATTCTAATTGTTTGTGAAGGACAAACCGAAGAGTTGTATTTCAAGTCATTCCTTGTATCTACCTTGACAGTAAAATTATTTTCATTGGGACAATCCAAACTCCAATTGGTTGAAAATACCCAAAAAATTCAACTAAATGAGCAATGTGATGAAGTTTGGTGTGTGTTTGATTTAGATATAAAACTTGATGTAGCAAACTGCATTCCCGACTTTGATAATTCAATTGCCAAAGCAAAGGAGTTAGGATATAATGTTGCTTATTCAAACGATGCTTTTGAGTTGTGGTTTTATTTACACTACCAATATACTGACAATGAGAATCATAGAACATTCTATTATGAACAATTGAATAAGTTATGGGGAATTAACTACGAGAAAGTTGGCAAAAAATGGAAATTCTGTACTGAGAATTATAAACGTTTGCTTGACGACCCAAGGGCAGATCAAAAAGAAGCAATGCACAGAGCCGAAAAATTATTTTTGACAAAACAGGAACTTCAATATCACAAGCAGAATCCGGTAACACTTGTTTATGAACTAGTTAATGTGTTGAATGCAAACGTGAAAAAGTAAGCTGTTTTAGTTTTTACTATCTCAATAGTTTACTAAATAAGATTTCTACAAATGAATATTGCCGGGAAAGAATAAAAGAAGAAGAGGTGGAATTATGTGAATAACCTGGGAAAGAAGCAGCGCAAGATTTTATGTTCTGTAAGATATTACATTTGAGTTAGTGAAACTACCCGGCTGAGGGTTAAAAATAAGACTGCCAGATAAATTTAACAGTCTTATTAAAATAAACACAAACAGATTTTATTTAGTTCATTTCTGGCATTGCAGGAGCTTCAGTAATGGTAATTCCTTCTGGTATTTTGAATTTATCATCCGGGATATTCACATCTTCTTCTACTTTTACAGCATTCATAAATAATTTTTCGCCCATGGTAGCTTTTAAAACCATGCCCTTGTAAAGCCATTGTTTTGTGCCCATTAGTTCATAAACCGTACATTCTTTACCTAAAATTGTTTCGTTCGGAAGCATTTTCCCCCCACTTTTTTCAACAAAATCTTTCAAACTTTTCAGGTCTTTCAGGTCTCCACTCAAAGCCAATGCGCCAGCCATAGCCGTTGCCATTTCCTTCATCTCCTTTATGTTTCCTTTCGTTCCTGTTTTATCCTTCAGGTTAATGTTATAAATCCAATCACCATCTTCTATTTGTAGGGTTTCTTCTTTGGTATTCTGACCCATAAAAATGGTTTCGGTGGTAGTGTAGGTTGCCTTGCGGTTGTTTTCCAAATCGTTCCAAATTGTTTCGTTTGTAGTAGTTTTTACACCCATCATGTCTACCGTATTAGCATAAGTTACCACAATGGAGCTGTAATCGGCTGTTTCGTTGTTGTTACTTCCGGCTTTCGATTTGTTGCCGCTACATGATACGAATAAAACGGCAATTGCTGTCAGCAAAATGCTGATACTGTTTAATTTTCTCATTTTTTAATTTTTTTTTGAGGGTTGATATTTGTATTTTATTAATTCTGAATGACATTCGTTATTAATCCATTTTTTTTTACCAATAAATCTATTTTTCCCAAATCGGATAAAAGTGAATGCTAAAACTCACTTTATACGAAGGTACTTCTTGAATTACTTCTTGATGATTAGAACATTCATTAGTGGTTACAGAAAAGGGTTTTCTATTTTTGATGGCTTCTTTTTTATCTGAAATTGGAATACGGAAAGATGCGCCATGTTCGCTGAATCCCATATAACAATTGAGCCACAAATCTTTGGCATAAAGCGTTTCTGAGGCACATAAAACTAAATCAGTTTCCTTTACCATATTTTCAGCAAAAGTCTGGTCTCCATCAATAAGTTGTACATTATCAGCATCAATAGAGCTCCCGTTTATTACGCCACCGTCGCAAGCACGAGGAAAGGTAATGCGGCCATCATAGTTTAACGACATACATTTTTCTTCCAAATCGGGCAAATTGACAATAATTCCCAGCTTATTCCAAGTTGCCATACCACTCATTGTTACCGATTTGTTGTCAGTTTGCCAACTGATATTTACTTTGGCATACGCCATCCATAAAGTATTACAAGGGTCGTCGCAGCCTTCTTTAATAATTTTATCCAAATTGGCTTTTAATTTATCATCGGTAGCACTATGTTTCAAACCAATAAGTTCGCGTTGCGCCATAGCTTTGATTAAACATTGAACATATTTTTTACATTTTTCTTCTCCTGCAGGTGGCGAAGTTTGTGCAAATTCGGTAGTCCATATATCCACCGCTTTTTCTGCTCTGCGCATTGCCTCTTCGGGATATTTATTGCCAACACCCATCATTTCGGCTCTTGCTGCTAATTTGAGACAACAAGCTGCGTAATCAGTAAGCGGATTGGGTTGGCAATAAAGTCCGTTGGTGGGAGGAAAATCGGTTAAACTTACTACATTCATAATATCGTCCATTACCAAGGTTTTCACACTTTCCATCAGTTGATTGTGCAAGTCGTAATTTCCTGATAATTCGGCATCTTTGGCTTGTTTGTAAATAGCTGCATATTCTTTGTCGGAGTGAATACCACATTGAGTTTGAGCCTGAATTTCAACAATACTGAAGAAAATTAAAAGCCCGAATAAGATTATAAAAAAAGATTTGAATTGATACATAAAAACTTGATTTAATAGGTTTTAGACACAACATGGATTTCATAAAATTAAACACAAAAGGAGGGGCAGTAAATTTTAATGCCTTTATTTTATAGTCTTTTGTTTGAATTTTCAATAAGATGCCTTAGTTAAACAACTGAGGCTGTACTTACTAAAAATTGTTTTGTGTTTAATTTAAAATGGTGAATTAATCCCAAAAAGTCCTATGATTGGGGTTAAAATCAATCCTAAAATGATATACACACCAATAATCACTAATATACTTATGATAAAATAACTCATTGATTTTTCTTCCGAAACATTGGTCATAGGCTTGAAACCAATGTACAAAACATATAAACTGTAAATTCCGGCTACCAATCCTAAAATTGCCAATGGTGCATAAATATTAAAGATTCCACCAACCAGCATGGCTGTATAAGAATATCCAACGAGTTTAATGGCTTTATCCAAACTTACTTCTGTTTGAAAATTGGCAGCTAATTTGTGAATAACAAAACCCGAAATATATACACCTAAAAGTGTGGTAATAACTGATATCAGGGCTTGAGAGATTGCCCATTCGGTAGAATGTATTCTAATTCCAAAAACAGAATAGCCAATTAGACCATAACCGATAAAAGTAGCAAGTGCAGGGATTAATGACAAAGGAAAAACATAAGATGTTATGTGTTTTTGTGCTGAAGATGTATCTTCTTTCACACTTTCCCAAGCTTGTTTGGGTTGCAAAATAAATTGTTTAGCTAAATTAATTAATTGTTCCATAATAAATAAATTTTAAAATTATTGAATTGAAAATTAATGCTTATAATTATATAAATATTGTTTGCTCATAATGCTTAAATCTCACAAATTATTTAGATTGATTTGTTTCGCGATTCGGCAAAGCTTGAACAAGTTCAGCTTTGCGCTCACTGCTTAACAAATTCAACTCTCCTGTTTTGCGCTTTACCTTCGGGTGTATCGTTGCCGGTCATAGGTTTACTTTCGCCCAAACCGGTACTTGTAAATCGACTCGATGAAATGCCTAGTTTTACCATTGCATCAACAACTGCTTTAGCGCGAGCTTCCGAAAGTTTTTGATTAGCAGCCACTTCGCCGTCGCTGTCGGTATGTCCTTGTACCGAGAATTTCAGTTCAGGATGGTCGGTCATCATTTGTACTACATAATTGATTGTTCCCATGCTTTCGGATTTGATAGTGGCTTTATTTACATCGAATTTAATACCGGTTGTTACAAATTTTCCATTTACCAAAAACTTGTCATACAATGGAACAGCTCCTTTAGCAATACGTACATTTTTAATTAGCGGTTGCCCGACTCCTGAAACATTATGAGCCGAAATCATAATTCCTGTAGGGTTAAATTCACAGTTTGGGATATTCAGTAAGCGTGTATCGTCTAAATATCCTTTCATAGCTCTTTTGTTGAATGAAATGGCAACGTGTCTCCAGCCATCGGTAGGTTTAAGTTTATTCTGATTAGGGTAGAAATCACCAATAAAATTATAGTGTACTCTGTTGTATTCTACTCTAATTGGTTTTGATGGTGATATTATTTTCATCTGATTCTTAGCATCGTATAGCCAGATAAAATATTCTCTGTTTAAATTGTAATCTTTATGAAAATACACATCCATTTCAAATGTAAATTCATCGGGTAAATAATCTTGTGCACGGTTTTTTAAATATGGAAGGATGGCATCTGGTCCGTTTGTGTTTGTTTTTTTAAACAAAACCACATTTTCACCTCCAAAATTGATCATTTCAATATTCCCTTTGGTCATATCCCAACGCGATGGAAATTCACCATTTTTTTCACCTGTAAAATCATCTTCAAATATAATTTCTGTTCCTGGTACAAAATCAAAACGAGACCATGAAAGTTCTGGCTTTGGCTGATCATTCGACACCGGCGTATTATCCACTTCATTCGCTGCTTTTTCACCAGATTGATTTTTAGTCGTTGATTTTGGATTTCCTGTAGATTTCTCAGTTGATTTCTTTGCTGTTTTTCCAGTCCCAAAAATAGAATCTTCTGCTGAATCGAGTGTTTTATCCACCGTTTTGTCGATTTGTTTACCCACTCTGTTTTCTACACTTCTTTCGGCTTTTTTTATGCTTCGGTCAATTACTTTTCCTAAATTAATTTGCGACATAATTGTTGTAGATAAAATTACAACACATAATACCAAGATGTTTCGCTTATTCATAGTTCTTTTTTTTTGATAATTGAGTAATCTGTTAATTGCTTTATAATAGTTTGTTAATGAATTCAATAAGTCCCTTTTTATATTTATTATTTACAGGTAAAATTTGTTGATTGTCAATTTCTATTTCCATTGTTTTGGTTTTGAACGCTTTTATTTTATCCGGATTAACGGCATTTTGCGAATCAATCTGAATAAACCCGGACTTTTTTATAAAATCTAAATACGCATTGTTATTGTTCCGTATTTCGTAACTTTCGTTTTTTCCTATTAATATAAATGATTGTAAATCAGTTATTTTTACCAACGATATATTATTGCTGTGAGTTGTTGTTATTTTTTCATCGGACTCCAAAAGAATGCTGTGTGTCTCCTGATTGTAAAGAATTGTTTGTATCATGTGCCCGGACTTTAAAAAACATGTTTTTTATACGCAGCAAAATTATATTTTTATAAAAAACAAGATCTGGTTCAATTTATATTCGCATTTTATCAATCTAATTGCACATTCTTCGATAATTAAAATTGCTCGCATTACTAGTTGATTTTCAGCAACATAACAATGCTAAGAATAGCATAATACAAAAATTCAGCATTGACAACACAACACAAAAAAATTTATATCTGCTCTAATTGCCTAATCACCTTTTCTTTAAAACGTGTAGCAACAGGAACATTTGATCTATCGGTAAGACTTAAAGACCCACCATCGGCTTTATGATAGCATTCCACGTATTTCGAATTAACTAAATGAGATTGATGAGTGCGTATAAAACCGGTTTTTTCTAAGAGGACATCGTATTCTTTGAGGTTTTTAGATACAACTATGGGCTTGCGGTTGAAAATATGGAAAGTAGTATATGCACCATCCGCCTGTAAGCGAATAATTTCATCGGTCTGAATAACATGTATTGACTCTGAAGTACGCAGAACAATTTTTGTCTGTTGTTGATTCTGAAAATTTTGAAGTAATGTGTTGAATTTTAGATTTGTATCTGAAGTATCTTCCTCCCGTTGTGCCTTGCGAATTGCTTCAACAAACTCACCGGATGTGTAGGGTTTTAACAAATAATCCAACGCACTGAACTTGATAGCCTGCAGCGCATATTTTTCGTAAGCCGTAATAAAAATGACATTGAAATTGATTTGCGGAAATCGTTTTAACAGATCGAAAGCATTGCCATCGGGCATATCCACATCGAGCAAAACCACATCGGGTTGATGTATTAAAATGGCTTCGTAAGCTTTAGAAACATTCTCAGCTTCGGCACAAACAGTTATTTCGGGAAAGAACTCAGCAAGCAATCGCTTGCTTTGTTCACGGGGCGACAGTTCGTCGTCAACGATAAGTATTTTCATAAAATTGCCCCCTGTCCCCCTAAAGGGGGTAAAGAGTTATTGATTTTATTAGTACATGAAGCCTCTAAATTCCCCCTTTAGGGGGTTAGGGGGCTCTTTAATCTTTTTTATATGGCATATCGATACTAACTAAAGTTCCTTTACCTGTTTGAGGATCAGGGCTTTTAATTACTAATTTTTCGGAATTATTTCCTGAAATATTCAATCGCTCCCGGGTAATATCGATTGCAAACGAGCGATGTTTTATATCATTGCTAGTCGACTGGAAGCCTTTTCCATTGTCGGCAACACGCAAATTAAGCAAATTATCAATAAAACTAAAATGAATCGTAATTTTCCCATCGGCTACTCCTCTAACTCCATGTTCTATAGCATTTTCTATAAATGGTTGAGCTATCATAGGCGGAATTTCAAAGGTTGATGGGTCAATATTATCATCGAGTGTGATGAAATATTCGAATGATTTATCGAAACGTAATTGTTGCATGGCCAAATAATTGTGCAGAAACTCAATTTCCGCTTCGAGTGACACAAACTCAACTGCCGAGTTTTCGAGAATTTGACGCATCAGCTTTGAGTATTGAGCTAAATAATCCGAAGCTTCGTGTCCTTTATTGGTCTGAATATACTGATTGATAGCATTTAAGGTGTT
>CAMBSB010000126.1 GCA_945870155.1 Paludibacter jiangxiensis
ATCGTATCCCATTTCACCAAACTGCCATATCATTTTAGGCCCTTGAGTCAACATACTAAAAGACATAATTAAAGGAACGCGATTGATGCGAGCAATGGAATCGGTTTTAATAATGTCATTTCCGTATAATTTGGCTTTGTTGAAATTACGTTCTTCGTCATGACTTTCGGCAAAGCCCACCCAACGATTTGGCGTGTAAAACATGCCCGAAAAGTCGGCATAACCACCAGAGTCGTTCCATCCCATAGCTGCTTGCGAATAAGCATGATTGATATTTCGCCACAAAAACATGCCTTTGTTGGCCAACTCGGTTTCTTCGCTGTTAGAGCAAAAATGCTCTAAAATAAAAATTACATCGGATTTAACTTCCTTTGCCGCATTATAATAATTGGTGAGAATATCTATGCGTGATTGATCGTAATTGCTTGCCGTTGATTCTGAACTTTGATTCTGTGTAAATCCTTTTGTAAGATCCATACGATATCCGTCAACTTTAAATTCAGTTATCCAATACTTCAATACTTGATTAAAATAATTGCGAGTTCCTGTATATGAATGGTTAAAGTCCTCGAAAACACTATAAGGGTGCGGTGCAACTTCATTCATCCATGGATTGTTTGCCATTGGACGGTTTTTGGAGCTATCCCAATACATTTTAACAAAAGGACAATTTCCTGTAGCCTGATTAAATACCATATCTAAAATCACAGCCATACCTCTTTTGTGGCATTCGTCGATAAATTGTTTATACATTTCGGGAGTGCCGTAGGCTTTATCGGGAGCAAAATAGTGGTTGGGATTATAGCCCCAGCTATTGTTTCCATCAAATTCCTGTATTGGCATTAATTCTATTGCAGTAACCCCTAAGTCTTTTAAATAATCTAATCGTTGCAAAGCACCATTTATATTACCTTCTTTTGTAAAATCGCGAAGCAACAATTCATAAATAACCATGTTTTCTTTTGGTGGCATACTGAAGTTTGATACTTGCCAATTGTATACATCTTGTTGAATTTTAAATACAGAAACAAGACCTATGGCACCATTAGGATACACTAGACTTTTGTTATAAGTGGACGATGAAATGTATTTATCATTGTTTGGGTCGAGTACTTTTTTTGAGTATGGATCGGTTAGGCGAATTGCTTCTCCATTTTTTGTGCCCATATAATACTGAAATCCGTATTCTTTTGTTGCATCTAATCCCGTAATAGTAATCCACCAGCAGCCGGCATTATCATCCCTAAATAGTTGCGATTTATCGGTATTGCTTAATGTCCAGTTATTAAAATCGCCAATCACATGTGCAAAATCCTTGTGTGAACCATTTTTATCCTTATCAGCAAGCACCAATGTTACTGTAGTATTGTTTACAATATTAATTCCCTCTTTAACACCGGCAGGTAAAGCAGCAGTTTTTATTGCAGCAGGCAGGAATCCAGTATATTTAGCATCAGTAACAGTTACAAAAGTATCTTCATTTACCCCTTTTTTCGTGCCATCTTCGTTACGTATAACAACCCCAATTTTATTTATGGCTGTTTCACCCGAACTGAACCACTGACGAATAGTAGGTGAAAGTTTTAACTTCCATACATTTTCACCATCGGCGGTCATTTTGCATTTTTCTGTGTTTTGATTCCATGCAGCAGGCACAAAAAACCAAGTACCTTCTGTTACAACACCAATATGCGCATACACATCGCCTTTGTGGCCGTACAATGCAGAAGTTGGTGCTGCTTTAAATATGATCGTCAGTTCGCTATCGGCATTTGGAGAGGCAGGTTGAAAATTTACACCTTCAACAATTGGTGCGGGTGGAATTATCGTTTCTTCTTTGCACGAAGCGAAAACAAAGAAAATAATAATTACAAGAAAATAAGGGCTGATTTTTTTCATTTAGTAACTGGTTACAATAATTTAATAGAATGATTTACAAAGATATGCCAATGTTATTTTCAATACATATTAATGCTCTAAAACAGTACGATTTTTAAATGCAAACGATTGCAATCAGTTTAAATACACATAAAATCAGCCTTATTTTTAAAAATTTATTACTCCTCTAATGTGCTTAAATCGCCTTCGGGTAATCCTAGTGCTCTAGCTTTAAGTACACGTCGCATTATTTTTCCACTTCTGGTTTTTGGCAGCTGATCAATAAAAGTAATCGCCTCCGGCTTTGCTATTGGCCCCATGTGTGTTACCATATAGTTTATCAATTCTTGTTCTAGTTCCGGCTTAACTTCATATCCCATCCTGAGAATTGCAAAAATATGAATACAATTGCCCTTAACCGGATGCGGCAAAGCAACGGCTGCCGATTCGGCTATCGCCGGATGGCTTATCATTACACTTTCTATCTCAGCGCTTCCCAGGCGGTAACCACTTACTTTAATTACATCGTCGGTTCTACCAATTATCCAAAAATAGCCATCTTCGTCTTTTTTAGCCGAGTCTCCAGTCAAATACCAACCTTGTTTTTTGAATCTCTCCCAGTAAATTTCTAAAAAGCGTTCAGGCGATTTAAAAATACCTGCTGTCATTCCCGGCCATGGTGATTTAATAACTAACGTACCTTCTTCGTTTGCATTTACTTCGTTCCCGGCATCGTCGACAACTGCAATTTCGTTTCCGAAAAATGGTTTTGTTCCTGAACCGGGCTTCAAAGGCGTTATTGGCAAAGGTGTTATCATAAATCCTCCCGTTTCGGTTTGCCACCATGTATCCATAATCGGGCATTTGCCGTTTCCAATTACTTCATGATACCATTTCCAAGCTTCCGGATTAATTGGCTCGCCAACTGAACCAAGCAGTCTCAACGAACTTAAATCGTTTCGGTTAGGCCACGAATCGCCAAAACGCATTAAACCACGTATAGCTGTAGGTGAAGTATATAAAATATTGACACCATATTTTTCCACCATTTTCCACCATCTGTCAGGATATGGATAAGTTGGTGCACCTTCGTACATGATTATTGTTGCGCCATTCATTAATGGGCCATAAACAATGTAGCTATGTCCGGTAATCCATCCCGGATCGGCTGCACACCAATACCTATCGTCAGGTTTTATATCAAACACAAGTTTGTGAGTAGTTGCAGTATAAACGCTATATCCACCATGTGTATGCATCATAGCTTTTGGTCTGCCGGTAGAGCCGGAGGTGTACAGTAAAAACAGCATATCGTCAGACTCCATGACTTCAGTTTCGCATTTGGTAGAGGCAATGGGTAATGCCACAAGGTCTTGATACCAATAATCGCGACCGTTCTCCATGTAAACGTCGGTATTCGTTCTTTTTACAGTGATGCATATTTCCATAGTTGGCGAAAGTTCCATGGCTTTGTTTACTATCGACTTCATTTCAACCACTTTACCGCGTCTGTATCCACCATCGGCTGTTATTACAACACGGCTGTTAGCATCGTTAATCCTGTCGGCTAATGCTTCGTGACTAAATCCACCATAAACCACGCTGTGTACTGCTCCTATTTTAGCACAAGCAAGCATTGCAAAAATCTGTTCGGGTAATTGAGGCATGTAAATGGTAACAACATCACCTCTTTTTACACCCATGCTTTTCAGAATATTGGCAAATTGACAAACTTCTCTATTCAAGGCGTGATACGAAAAAGTACGTACTTCTCCGGGTTCACCTTCCCAGATGAGTGCAATTTTATTTCGAACTTCGGTGTGTTGATGTCGGTCTATGGCATTAAAAACAATATTTGTTTTTGCTCCACAAAACCATTTATAAAAAGGAGGGTTTGAATCATCAAGAACTTTATCCCATTTCTTGAACCATGAAAGCTTTTCGGCTTGTTCTGCCCAAAATTTTTCTCTATTTTCAATAGAATACTGATACAAAGCATCATATTCTTTAACGTTGGCCTGATCTACTACTTCTTGCGATGGATAATAGACTGTTTTTTCTGTTTCGTTACTCATAAAATGATTTTTTTGTTGATTTAAAGTTTAAACTTTATATGTTTCATTTTAATTAAAACATATTTGTAATTAATACATATTATTATTAAGAACAAATTAAATTGAATCATGTTCAGTTTCAAATCAAAAAAAATCAAATCGTTATAGTTTTGAAATTTTACTAAATGTGCCTCGTAACTATTATTTTGTAAAGAAATTGGAGTTTTTATGGTTTTACGGCACACTTAACCAAAATTTTTAAAAAAGCATGGCAAATTAAAGAATTAGTGTTGTAGTGGATTTTTAATTAAATATCATCTTGAGTTTAGTTTAGCTTAATTATTAATCAATTTTTGAATTCAAATCATTGCTAATGACGAAAGTAAAAAAAAAGCGCAACTCGTAAGTTGCGCTTTTAAAAATATAAATAATAACCGATTATTGAATTACACCAGTATTAGCTTTGAAATCAAGAACTGCTTTTTTACCTGCAAGTACACTTACACGTGCTTGATCACCACCATTTCCACGATATTCAACTTTGCCAGTCAATAACATGAACTCCATTTGCCACCAATCTGCTTTTGGTGTATCAAGTTGAGACAATGGACAAGTTGCATACATACGTAATTCACCTGCATTTTTAAATGCTGGAGAAGTGACTTTTTTACTAGTATTATCAACAGAAAATTTACCAGCAGCATAAGCATATTCTGTAAGATTTCCAATAGCAGCTCCTATTAAATAAACATCTGGTGCAGTAACTGAAATTTTTTCAGCTTTCAAATCTACATATACCATATAATATCCTGCAGTACTGATTTTTACATTTTGAGTTCCCTTGCCGTATTGATTAACAATTACCGTACCATTAACACCAAAATCGGTTAACGAAGTTTTTTCTGTTGAAAAAAGGAATTCACTTGCAGCATTACAATATATAATTCTCCAGAAAGCATTTGGATGATTAAGCACAGGAATCATTTTTAAAACACCAGTACTAGACCAATCCCAAGCACCAAAATCACTTCCACTCAAGTAGATATTTTCAGGATAGTTAATTTCAATTATATCGCCGGTTTTAACAAGGGTAAATTGCATACCAAACTTTTTCGACCATGTTGCAGTAACAGTGTATTTACCAATTTCAGTATTTGATATTTTAATAGTTGCACCGCCAGAAGTCAAATTGGTCATAGTTCCACCATAGCTTGTATTCACTTTAATCAGTGGATTTTCAACAATTGTTTGTTTCCAGGCTCCAGAATGGCGAAATTTGAAATCTCCTTCTAACAAGTCTACATCTTTTAATTCATAAATTAAGGTATCTTTGTTAAATGTATTTTTTAAAACCAGCTCACTTTCAGCAGTATTATTAGCATTTGCACTTCCAATTATTGACCATTTCGAAACAGGCATAATTACGATATTTGTGCTTTGTTCATCCAAAACTATATGATATAAACCACTTACAGTAACTTTAAATTTGCCGCCTTCAGCATATTTGCCTTTTTGTATTAAAGCACCCATTTCATCATTGGCAGCTGTCTGATTTACTGTGGTAAAACTTGAACCCTGACCATAAACTGTTGGGGATGAACTAGCTACTTTAGTGATTGTGAAGTTTTTGTTGGCTTCTAAAGCCAAATAAATCTCATATAAGCCAGTATGTGTAGTATTATTTTCGTTTTCAACTACAGTGGCTTTCAATTGACCAAATTTCAAAACTGTTGTAAATGGTGATGCTTCCCCCGAAATATAAAAACCATCATCAACTTCAATCTTATCCGATTTGCATGAGAACAGATTAATACAGACTGCTAAAATAAATAATTGATTTAAAATAAAGTTTATAACTTGCTTAAACATAAATAAACATATTATTAAATAAATTTAAAATTTCAAAATCAATAGATTAGTAACACAAAGATAATTAAGAAAATTGAATAATAAATACAATTACTAAATTTTAATATATTACATAAATAAAATTTACGTTACTTAAGATTATAAAATATAGAAATTAAATATTCAGGCAGGTGCGAAATTTGACTATATCGTTTATGAAAAGGGTATTATATATTTTGATTATAAGTTTTTAATGAAAATATTTTTCACAAATAGATAACTTTTTATCTATTATTACTATACTAACTTGATAATACTTGTGTTGTTTTTATCATAAGTATTTGTAATTTTTTAGAATAAAAAAAGCGCGACTTCTAGATCGCGCTTAAAATATTTTTTTATTAATCAGTTTTACTTTTTTGTAAGAGTTAATTCCCACGTTTTGGCAGGAGTTGTATATTTAAATGTAACATCATAAGTTCCAGCAGTAACAACTTTAATGTTTCCACCCTGATCAGCAAAATTGGCTACACTTCCTTTAATATTTGCAGCTGAATAACCAAAGTTTATATCCCAACTGTTGTCTCTTCTAATTTTAAACTCACCATTTGCTAATAACACAACACCAGTTTTCTCAAATACATAAGTACCGTAGAATTTAGTTGCATCTGTAATAGTGCTTTTTGCAACAGCATAAGGTAAATCCAAGTCATAATCCCAAGCAGCAGGTGTTCCACCAGCATTATTAAACGCATTTCCGATTAAACTGAATTTAGCTTTTGCTACTTCATCGTAATACCATTTACTTGCAGTGTAAGCAACAGAATAGCTTTTTGAAATATCACCAGAAGCTAATTTCCATGTTAATTTAATATTTACATTGTCTCCTTTATCAATACTAATGTCTGCACCACCCGATTTCAAATCTGTTCCAAGATTGGTTTCAGCTTTTACTTTTCCAGCATCATCTAATTGAATTTTCCAACCTCCGCCGTAAGCAAACTTGAATTTACCATCTTTTGTAGCCACGATTGTAGTATCCCAAACCATTGTAGTTCTATTAAAAGCTGTAGGTGATTTCATTTTTTTCCATCCCCAATCGCCGTTGACACCTCTCACACCCCATTCTACTGGTGCAATGATAATTTGAGCGCCACCAGCTAAATCAAGATCTTTACTAAGATTTAAATCCAAAAGAATATGATACAAACCACTTTTTGTAACTTTAAGTGCTGGAGCCGAAGCACCAACTACCAAAGAACCTTTTTGAATTATAAAAGGTTTTTCTGCTGAGCCAGGTTGATCATTTTCACCTTTAAGTTCTTTATTTGTTAAAGTAGCACCATAACGAGTTTCTACAGTACCTTCTTTTAACAATAAATAAAACTCTTTGTTTGCTTCCAATGCAACGTATTTTTCATACATACCCGGACGAGCTAATTTTGTAACTTCATTTGTTCCAGCAGTTAAGCGATAATCTACATTCAAAGCATCAGCTCCGGTAGCAGCACCACCAACGTAAAAACCATCTTCGACAATTACCTCGGGCTCTGTACTTTTACAAGATGTAAATGTTACAGCAAAAAGTGCTATTGCACCTAATAAAAAACTTGTTTTTTTCATGACTTTAAATTTTTTGTTGTTAATAATTATTTGTTTTAATTGTTGTGTTTATATTTAGATTTAATATCCTACATTTTGTGTCCAAAGTGGTTTTCCTTGACTATCTCTTGGCGATTTTTCGATTACTGAGAATGGAATTGGAAACCATTTTCTAAAATTTTCAGTGGCGCTTACATAGTCTATGTAATTCGGGTCATTAAATTTGCCAAAACGAATTAAATCCCTTCTACGAATATTTTCCCATGCAAATTCACGTCCTCTTTCATTGGCCAATTCGTCTAGAGTAAGCGAAGTATATATCTTTGATGCACCTCCATCTGTATCATAAGCAAATGCTCTTTTTCGAATGCGCTGAAAATTAGTTGTATTGATAACTGACGTGCCACTGCCACCACGCAAAATAGCTTCTTCATTCATATACAAAACGTCGGCATAACGGAAAAGAACAAAGTCATTTTCGGCATAAGCATATTTTTTTTGTTTATCAATTTCGTATTTAAATAAACGAGCACCATCATTCCATGTAGCATTTGTAAGTGATGTTATCTCAGGTACTATTTCAACAGGACTGTTATTGTCATCAATAAGTTGAGTTGAACCATCTTCGCCATAAACTTTCCCAACAAACCAACCCCATCTTTTGGTATTTTTTGTTCCCATACCCTCATTCCCAGGTCCACGAACATCTGTTTCGGCATAGCGTTGAATAAATTTCGGACGCGCTGCAAATCCATTCCACGGTTTTTCAATTAAGTTATAGGTAGTTTGTTGAGAATAGTGCAAGGTTAACATAATCATTCTCAATTTGTTTTCCATCGTGCCACTTGAACGCTTATCGAAATCTGCATTTCCGTCTTCAACAATAACAAAAATATTTTCTTTGCTATCCTGATTTTCAATGGCAAAGTTTTTGAAAAAATCTTGTTCAATTGAATATGAACCCGAAGTAATTACTTTTTGACAGCTTGCCGCCGCTTTTGTATAGAAATCGGTAACATTATTAATGCCGGTAACTTGGACATTTTGAGGTGTGCAACCATACGATTCAGCATTCAAGTAAAGTCGTGCAAGTAAAGCATAAGCAAATCCCTGAGTTACACGCCCATAATTACCGGCTCTGTTGGCATCATTTACAACAGGAAGGTTTGATGCATTCTTTTCGAGAGAATTCACAAGTTTTGACCATACTACGTTTGGTTCGCTTAATGGAACAGCTTCTTCTTTAAATTCTTCGAGATAGGGTACTCGACCAAAACAGTCGAATAAATTAAAGTAATAATAAGTTCTCAACACTTCAAGTTCACTAACATATTGGTTATAAACAGCTTCACTCATTGTAGCTTTGTTAGTATCCAATGTTTTTAGTACTTTGTTACATAATACAGCACCAGAAATTGTTGTATTCCAAATATTTTTAAAAGCATCACCAAAAGCATCCCAATTGTGTGTATTCAGGTTTGACCAATACCCACCATCCGACCAATGTTTACCCGGATTTCGAACTGGACAAACACATTCGTCAGAAACTAAGGCATTTACACCCCAATAACCCCAATGGTCATGTAACCATTTCACATCGGCATAAGCTTGTCCAACAAGTAATGACACATTTTTTTCTTGTTTAACCATATCTTCAACTGTTGGGTTTCCATAATTTTTTTCTTCCAACATCGAATCGCAAGCAGTTATCATAAGTAGAATGATAGCTGAAAATATTAATTTAAAATTTGATTTATACATAATGAATAGCGCGTTTTTTTGTCGTTAATTATTTAAGATTTAAATTAATACCCACCAAAAAAGTAGATACTTTTGGATAAAAACTTGGGTAGTCAATTCCGGAGTTCCATACGCTGGTAGTGTTTACCTCAGGGTCCTGACCACTATATGATGTGAGAGTCAGTAAATTCTGACCTGTGACATACACTCTTAACGATTGTAGATAATTATTCCCTTTAACAGGGAGACTGTATCCTACTGTAATGTTATCAAGTTTAATATACGATCCACTTTCGAGATAATAATCGCTAAAGTTTTTCTTATTAGTATAAATTCCATCCTTTACATCTTTCATAAAAATGTTCATTGACTCGGTTGGCGTACCCGGAATAGATGGTTGATTTGGACCGTAAGCCCAACGGGTTACGTTCAGAATTTTATTGCCAATTACGCCTCGGAAAAATGCTGTAAAATCGAATTTTTTATATCTCAAAACATTGTTCCAACCATACGTAAACCAAGGTTGAGCACTTCCTAATGCCATACGTTGATTCTCGGATGGGTCAGAAGTATAACCACCAGCAGGGGTTCTAAACATCCACGAACCATCTTCTTGCACCTTGTAAAGCTTATAGCCATAAAATGTACCTACTGTTTCACCTTCAATTAATATCTGTGTGTTAGTGTTCATGATACCATTTTCACCAATCCCACCGGAAGTAGTTTGCTTGTAATTGAAGCCTTTGGTTGGATCCGATAATTTGGTAATGGTGTTCTTGTTATAGGCAATTGTAGGCGTAGATACCCATGATACGTTTTTATTATCAATTAATTGTATTGATACCGCAAGTTCTGCTCCATAGCTATCCATTTGTCCAGCATTAGCCAATAAGGTAGGAAACTGATATGGAGGAGTTGGCACTTCGTAATCCCACAACAAATCGCGTGTTTGACGATAATAAACATCAAAACTACCAGAAATTTTTTTATTTAATAATGAATAATCAACACCTAAATTATATTCATATTTCTTTTCCCATTTCAAATCTTTGTTTTCATTTTGAGAAACGCCATAGGTATACACCCATGCGCCATTTTGCCAAAAAGTGCCACCATTCGACATCATAGCTACAGAACGAAGGTCAGTAGCAAGGTTGTTTCCTGTAACCCCATATCCCAATCTGAGTTTTAAATCGTCTATTTTTTCATTATCGCTCATAAACTCTTCGCTGGAAATTCTCCAACCTAAGCTTATAGCCGGAAATAAACCCCATTTATTGTTCGTGCCGAAGCGAGATGAACCTTCGCGACGCAAAGATGCCGAAGCTAAATAACGATCTTTGTAGTTATAGTTAGCACGAGCAAAAATTGCCGCTAATGTGTTTGAATTCCGATACGACGATATATTCATGTATTTTTTGGTTGCATCTCCATTTCCAATTTGATAATACTTTGCATCATCGGTTGGAAATCCTTTGTTGGAAACATCAGAACCATCATACATGAAGTTTTGATAGGTTAAGCCAACAACTGCTGTAAGTGAATGACCACCTGTGAAGTCGGTTACATAATCGCCTGTTACCTCAAAAAGTTTGTTCTGATTCGAATTTTCACCACGACCAGCTTTGCCAGAACCTGATATATCTGTATTTATCAATCTGTTGTACCAATAGCTCTTATTGTCGCCTTCTTCCAAAGCAGCAAATGTAGATATTTTTAATCCTTTAATGCTTTTAATATTTACCGATGCTTTTACTGAGCCTCTGAAATAATTGCCTGATTGGTACGATTCACGTTGATTCATGTTCTCAACGGGATTCGATGAGCCTGTGCCTGTTGGTTTATAATAACCATTTGCAGTGGATGAGTCATAAATAGGAAAGGTTGGATTTAAAATAGCAGCTTGTTTAAAATCCCCCGTAAAATAGTCGTTTTTATAGTTCATGTACGAAAAATCATACTGAAGATCTAACCATCCATCCAACGCTTTCTGATTTGCAGCTAATTTGGCTATAATTTCTTCTCTGTTAGAAACTTTAGCAATACCCTCAGCGTTTTTGTAATTTAATGCAGCTCTATAATTGAAATTTTTAGCACTCCCCGAAATTGCCAAGTTATGATTGTGAGTTATTGCCACGGTACGGGTTAATTCACTCATCCAATCTGTCTTAAATGTATTTCCGTCGTTATCAGTATAAAGCACAGGAACAACTTTTCCGTTTGACAATGTGGAAAGATTTTTGAATTCTTCAGGTGTTGCCATTCCATTATTATCGTTTCTAATCGATGAAGATACATATCCTGAATACTCAACATTTGTTACAGCAATATCTGAAAAGTTTCCTCCTCTTTTTGTAGTAATAATAATAACTCCGTTTGTGCCCCGTGTACCGTATATTGCAGCTGCAGAACCATCTTTCAAAACATCCATCGAAGCTATTTCGTCGGGTGAAATATTGTCAATATTATTTACAGGAATTCCATCTACAATAAAAAGAGGAGAAGTTCCTGCACCTTTATCTAAAGTAGAGAAACCACGTATTTGAATGCTGTATCCTGTATTGGTTGGGTCACTGCTTGTTTTTATTATATTTAAACCTGCAACTTTACCTTGCAATAAACCTACTGGGCTGGTTTTGATTCCTGCATTAAAATCTTCAGCTTTTATACTTGCAACTGAACCTGTTACTTCTTTTTTCTTTTGCGAACCATAGCCAATTGCTACAACTTCGCCAAGCGCTATTGCATCCTCTTTTAGTTGAATAACAAAATTTTTCTTACCAGCTACGGGCACTTCTACTGTTTGATATCCAATATACCTAACAATTAACGTGGCATTAGAAGAAACAGAAATTGAAAACTCACCATTCATGTTGGTAATTGTTCCAGTTGTAGTTCCTTTTTCTATAATATTAACACCGAGGATAGGTTCCCCATTTCCAGCATCTTTTACTGTACCGGATATTGATATTTGCTGAGCGTTAATTGAAACGCTAAAAACAAGCATCATTACCAAAGCAGCAATTGTCTGCAAATTAAGCTTAAAGTTTGTGTACTTCATGCATTGTAATTTTTTAAGGTTGAAAATTATTTTTAAATTCAAAATAATATTATCTCTTTCATCTTGTATTTTACTCATAACATGAGTTTTAGACAGATAAAAAAAGATTTTATTATCTATTTCGAGACAAAAATATAGGATTTCGACCTATTCACAATCATAGTATTAAATAATAATTGAATTTTTCAACGCAATCGTTTGCGGAAAAATATTGAATTATTGCATTAAAAAATTTTTTATTCAATTAAAGTATTATACCTTTGTGTTTGAAATGTTTTAAGTATATATTTTCCAAAGAGTATCCTTAAATAATAAATATTTATATACATATTAATCAACACTTTAAGTATCATAAACTAATATTTTTCGCTTAATTTGATTTTAAAAATCGAAACATTATGATGAAAAAACCACAAATCACTATCAAAGATATCGCACGAGGTTTAAATATTTCACCTTCTACTGTTTCACGTGCTTTAAAAAACCATCCGGACATAAGTCAAGCTACTAAAGATGCTGTAAATAAATACGCCAAAGATTTTAATTATAAACCAAATAGCTTAGCTTTAAGTTTAAGGATGAGTAAAAATAATACAATTGGCGTAATTGTACCCGAAATAATACATTATTTTTTCTCCTCTATTCTGTCAGGCATTGAACAAATTGCCAATGCCGAAGGATTTAATGTGATTCTTTGTCAATCTGACGAAAACTATGAAAAAGAAGTTAGTAACACGAAAGCCCTGATATCGACACGCGTTTCTGGTGTTTTGGCATCTTTAGCTAAATATACCACTAACTACGATCATTTTCACGACATTATAGATAGCGATATTCCTTTGGTATTTTTTGATCGTATTTGTATCGGTATTAATACAGACCGGGTGGTAGTTGATGATTATGCAGGCGCATTTGCTGCAGTAGAATACCTGATTCAAACAGGATGTAAGCGAATTGCTTTTTACAGTTCACCTATTCACCTCGAAATTTCAAAAAACAGAAAAAATGGCTACATGGACGCGCTTCGAAAATATGGAATTAAAGTAGATGATACCTTAATTAAAGTTTGCGATACTCGTGAAGAAGCCATAATAATCACACCTGAAATTTTAGATATGCCCAACAGACCTGATGGTTTTTTTGCTACTAACGACCATTGTGCAGCAGGAATATTATACGCCACCAAATTAGCTAAATTAAGAGTCCCCCAAGATGTAGCCATTATGGGATTCTCGGATGGAGAGCTAGCAAAAGCTTGTGATCCTATGTTAAGTACGGTTGAACAACATGGATACGAAATGGGCAAATATGCTGCTAAATTGCTGATTGACAAAATAAACGGTGTTACTCAAGGTCAGTTTACTAATAAAATTGTGAAAACAAATTTAATAATTAGGGGAACGACGAGGTAAAAGATGAATTGAGAGTTTGAAGATTTGAGAGTTTGAGAGTTTGAGAGTTTGAGAGTTTGAAGATTTATAAAGTTAATAAAATGATATATTTTCACTATTAAATTTAAAAGATATGGCTACAATTAATCGGTTTGAGGATTTGGATATTTGGAAAAAATCTCGCATTATGTGTAAAAATATATTTCTTACAACTAGAAAGCCATCATTCTCAAGAGATTTTGCATTAAAAGATCAGATTTTACGTTCATCTGGCTCAGTCATGGACAATATTGCCGAAGGATTTGAGAGAGAAGGTAACAAGGAATTCATAAACTTTCTTTCTATTGCAAAAGGTTCATGCGGTGAGACCAGATCACAAATTTATCGCGCTTATGATTTTGAATATATCGATGAAAATGAATTTCAATCACTAATCGACGAAACAACAACTATTTCAGGTGGTATAAAAAATTTTATGACCTATTTGAAAAATGCAAATATTAAAGGTAGCAAATTTAAGCGTGAAATTGAATGATTAAATTTACAATAGCGGATCAAATCTTCAAATTTTCAAATCTTCAAATTTTTTAAACATGAAACCTCGCTTATCTTTTTGGCAAATATGGAACATGAGTTTCGGATTCCTTGGAATTCAATTTGGTTTTGCACTTCAGAATGCAAATGTTAGTCGTATATTCGAAAATTTAGGTGCTGAAATTGATAAAATTCCCATTTTATGGATAGCTGCTCCGGTTACTGGTTTAATCGTTCAACCCATTATAGGTTATTGGAGCGATAAAACATGGAATAGACTTGGCCGGCGAAAACCGTTTTTCCTTATAGGTGCAATTTTAGCTAGTTTGGGCTTGATTATTATGCCTAATTCATCAGCTTTGTGGATGGCTGCCGGTACTTTGTGGATAATGGATGCATCTATCAATATCTCTATGGAACCTTTCAGAGCCTTTGTAGGAGATATGTTACCTTCCGAACAACGCACTCTTGGTTTTTCAATGCAAAGTTTTTTTATTGGTACAGGTGCTGTATTAGGTTCAGCATTGCCTTGGATATTAACTAATTGGCTTGATATTTCTAATGTCCCTCAAGGTGATTCTCTAATTCCCGATTCAGTTAGATGGTCATTTTATATTGGTGCAATAGTTTTTATTTCATCAGTTCTCATAACAGTTTGCAACACAAAAGAGTATTCACCTGAAAAATTAAAATCATTTGAATCATTAAATGTTGACCAAAACAAATTTGTTGAAGTAGAGAAACAAGTTCCTATCCAAAAATTTTTAATCGCCGGATTTATTATTCTATTTTTAGGATTAATAATTACAGCCTTGGTATACATATATAATGCTGACATGCAACTTTATATATTAGCAGGGATTTTTTATTTAATTTCAATTCTGTTTTTTGCAGTTAGTCTAATGAAAAGACAATCGGCCAAAAACAGCATTATTGAAATTATGACCGATTTGATGACTATGCCAAAAACAATGGCACAATTAGCTGTAGTTCAATTTTTTACATGGATCTCCTTGTTTTCGATGTGGATTTATACTACGCCATCAATTACTTCATTCCATTTTGGATCAACCAACACTAAATCAGATGCTTATAACGAAGGTGCAGACTGGGTAGGAATATTATTCGGAGCTTATAATCTTTTTGCAGCAATGGTAGCTTTTCTACTTCCAGTGTTAGCAAAACGCATTTCCCGAAAATTGACACATCTTTTATGTTTAACTTTGGGAGGTTTAGGATTAATTTCTATGTTAATTATAAAAAACCCTGATTATTTGCTGATAAGTATGATAGGTGTAGGAATTGGCTGGGCAAGCATCCTATCGATGCCCTATGCAATGTTAACCAGCGCCTTACCTGCAAATAAAATGGGAATTTATATGGGTATATTTAATTTTTTTATTGTATTACCACAAATTTTGGCTGCAACAATTTTGGGAAGTATAACCAAGCATTTTTTTGATGGTAATTCTATATACACAATTGCTTTAGGAGGAATTTCAATGATTATTGCTGGTGTTTTAACGCTTTGGGTAGATGATAAAGATGATCCATATAGTTTTAAAAAGAAGAACCAAAAACCCCTTAAGTGGCTTGATGAACAAGTATTTATAAAACAAAACTAACTATTCCTATTCCCCTTTAGGGGTTAGGGGTAAAATACATATAATTATGAACAAATATCTTCAAAACGACCCTTGGTGCATTATCGAAGAGGGCTTTCATGAAAACAAACAACTGGCATCCGAAAGTATTTTCAGTTTAGGAAATGGACATATTGGTCAAAGAGCTAATTTTGAGGAGTATTACTCAGGCGA
>CAMBSB010000127.1 GCA_945870155.1 Paludibacter jiangxiensis
CAAATGAAAAGAACAGCACTATTTACAGCCCTATCTTTAGTAATAATTGTATTACAAGCGCAGCAATTCTCACCTGCTTCAAAACGCACAAAAATACTTGCAGATTGGGAAAAACTTCGTTTTGGTGCTTTTGTTCATTTTAACGACAACACCTTTCTGGAAAAGGAGTTTTCGCAAAATACCGACCCGAAAGCTTTTAATCCTACGCATATAGATTTCGATGGGATGATGAAAACCTTTCGCAAAGCAGGAGTTAAATATGCCGTTCTCACTACCCGACATACTTCCGGTTTTTGCTTGTGGGATAGCAAACTTACTACGTTTGATGTGGCCAACAGTGCCTATCCAAAAGATGTGGTACAACAGTTTGTAACAGCATGTCGAAAACACAACATTAAACCATGCATGTATTATTGCTTGTGGGGTGGTGGCAACTGGTTTCCGTGGGAATGGAATCCTACCATCAAAAAAGAACTCGAAGGAACCTCGGTGAAAGATATTACCAAAGGGCAACTCACTGAATTGGCAAGCAACTACGGTGATATTTACGAATTTTGGATTGACATGCAATGCTGGAATACACCCAACCTGAAACCTCAGGAAATGTATGACCTGATAAAATCAAAACAACCAAATACCATCATTCATTTCAATCAACATGTGCAGGACGGTACCGAAATAAAGTATTTTCCTACCGATATAATGAATGGTGAAGAGCGCGTGCCGCCTGCAGGTGGGCATCGGGTTCTGCGTAAGGTAGATGGCAAGGAATATTACCGGCCTTTCGAATATGAAATCACTTCGCAGCGTGCAGACAACCGAACTTTGGGTAATGGATTGATGAAAGGTTCATGCTGGTTTACCCACTCCGATAGTCAGTTTTACCCCGTGGATAGTCTTTATAAGTACATCAAACAAAGTTACGACCGTGGAGGAAGCAATATTTTGCTTTCTACTGCTCCTGATAAATCGGGCTCGTATCGCAAAGCTGATGCAGATAGCATTGTGAAATTAGGCAAAATGATTTGGAAAATGAAACGGGCAAAATAATTTAAAATTATCTTGACGATAGGACCTGAAATCAAATGAAACAACCATGACCAAATTATAAATTTTGGACACAAGAGGAAATGATTATTGATTTTACAATCCTATCTCTATTCCCCCTTTAGGGGGTTAGGGGGCAGGTATTTACATTACAAATTCATGAAAAAAACATTATTAAATAGTTTCATACTGTTGTTATTTTTACTACAAATAGCTTCATTATCAGCTGTTACAAAAAATAACTGGTACGAAAAAAGTCGTTACGGACTTTTTGTTCATTACGTGCCCGGATTATCTATTTATCCGGCGGGTGGTTCTTCATCAGACATCAATGTGGTTGCTAATTATTTTAATGCAAAACAGTTAGCTGTAGATGCGCAGGCATTTGGTATGGAGTATGTTATTATCACTGCATTTCATGCCAAAATGCGTCCTATTTACCCAAGTGCCGTAACCGAAAAATGGCGTCCTGGCAACTCGTCGACCCGTGATTGTATCCGCGACCTGATAAATGAACTAAAACCCAGAGGCATTAAATTGATGCTGTATGTGCATTCAACGGATGGTTTTGAATTTCCGGCTGCCGAACTTGCCAACACTGGCTGGGGCGATTCCACCTCAAATTATCTGAAGTGGAACAATTATGTAACTGAGTTAATGACAGAAGCCGGGAAAAGATATGGGACAGATTTAGACGGTTTTTGGTTGGATATGACTATGTCGGCCGATTATAAAAATATGATTGACAAACCACGTATCCGTCAGGCATTATTAGCGGGCAATCCCAATCGCGTGCTGGCAGGCAATGGCTCAAATTTGAAGGATGGGATGGATTACTCCAGCCGCGAATATTATCCATCAGGAGCTGTGTCAACATGGAAAGGCTCCGCAATTCAAACAGCAGTTCTTGCAGGTAGCAAAGCCGACAGATATAAATGGTGGGCTTGTACAAAACAAGGTACGTGGGGTGCACGCTTAACACCCGAAGAGTTGTATCGTTTTTCAGTGCTACAAGCAGCTGTAAACTATGATGGAGGAATGGCTTGGGCAGCTAGTCCGTATATTGGTGGAGGCTGGGAAGATGGTGTTAAAGAGATGTTTGAGGGAAGTGCAAATTATATGAAAGAGGTAGACGGCTCGCTGAAAGGCACCTTGCCCAGCTCTTCGTATCCTACAATTAGCAGCAAAACATTAGCAACATTGAATAATGGTATTGCAGCCACCAAATCAGCAGACGAAAAATATGAATACATACACGTATTAAACCCTCCAACAGGCAGAACACTTACATTACCTGTTCCCGCCGACGGCAAAAAATTCAATGAAGCTTTATTTATGAATACCGGAAATGCAGTTACATTGAATCAAACTACTCAAAATTTAATACTCGAACTCCCAATGACCGACCAATGGGACACTGTCAATTCGGTTATTCGACTTAGTGCCAGTAATTATGGTGCACCCACAAATTATGTGGTAATAAATAACACCGACACACTTATAAAATATGTGGGTACAAAATGGGTTTCATCCTTGAATAGAGGTATGGGCGATTATAAAGATGACGTTGCTGCAACAACCGCAAACGGCGAATATTTTACTTTGACTTTTGAGGGAGATGGCATTGAATATATCGCGCCTAAAGGTCCAAGCTACGGTAATGCCGAAATTTTCATTGATGGGGTGAGCAAAGGTCAATTTAGTCAATATGCAACAACATATACAATACAGCAGGCTATTTACAGCAACAAAACCTTAACTTACGGCTCCCACACACTTAAAGTGGTAAAAACCAGTTCTTCGTATTGCCAGATTGATGCAATTAAAATATATCAGAATAGTCCGTCGGCACTACGCCCCGTAAAACTACTACCCAAAATGGAAGTATATCCAAATCCGGTAGGTGAAGTATTAAACATAAATTGTGCAAAAATAAATGAAATCATTCGCTTATCGCTTTATTCAGCTAATGGCGATTTACTTAAAAAGGTAGAAAATACTAACTTTACCAACGGTGTCAATTTAAGTGATTTCTCCAAAGGGATGTACATAGTACAAGCTACTTTTGCTGATGATTCAAATCTTAATAGTACTTTTATAAAGCTATAAAACAGTAAGGTTTGAATGTGCTTTTTCGGCTTTTGCAGCTTGTGGTGAATTTTATATTTCAACAAAAAACATTTAATACAATTATGAAAACAAACAAAATATTTCTAACTGCCTTATTCGTAGCATTTTGTACTGTTGTTTTCTCGGCAGACAAATACCTAGTGGCGAAAATTATTTTGAGCAATAACGATACAATCGTAAACTTAGTGAAATATACGCCATTGCATGAGATGCAAAACCATATTGAAATTAAGGTGAATGAGAGTATTACAAATACACTTTTCCCGCTTGATGCTAAAAGTTTCTTTACCATTGCCGGCAAAGGCGATACTGTTCGGTTTGAAAGTAATTGCGGACTGAAATTCGGCTTGGCTGATAAAATTGAAAAGAATTGCTATTTCATTATGAAATTAAAAACAGGCACAGTCCCGCTATATTATTTTTCAGTAAGCAAACTTATGACTATGGGTACTTCTATGCAAACCGTACAGCAACCAGCCTATTTAAGTAAATACAGAGATGAATGGATAATAATGGAAGAAAATAATTTTGTAAATCAATTTATAAAACTAATAAAACCCTTTAAAAAACTGCTTTCACCAAATTCACTAAAAGGAATCAATAAGTTGGAGGATGATTTATATGACAAAATATATCAGTTCGACGATATACCGGTATTGATTGATCGTTTGAATGAGATTTTGAAATAATTCTTTTTTTTGTATTTCTATATTTTTGAAAATTAAAAAATTAGCAGTCGGTTTTTTCGAGGTATATTTTGAAAGTCCGATTGAAATATTAGCATTTAAACGTATTTAAAAAACATAAATTTCAATGTTTGATATTCAAAACAAAGTAGCTGTAGTTACCGGTGGTGGTGGCGTGTTAGGCAGTAATATTTCGAAAGGTCTCTTGCAAGCAGGAGCCATAGTTATTATCCTCGATATTCGAGAGGAAGTATTGGAACAAAAAATGTCAGATTTAAAACAATTCGGAGAAGTTTACGGATTGGTTTGCAATGTGTTATCCGAGGAAAGCCTGAAGAGTGTTCGACAGGAAATAGAAACCAAGTTTGGCGGAATAGATATTTTGGTAAATGCTGCGGGTGGAAATATGCCGGGCGGAACATTAACCGAGGAACAAACCGTTTTCGATATGAAAATGGAAGACTACAACAAAGTGGTGAATCTAAACTCGAACGGAACAGTTTATCCATGCCTTATTTTTGGCGAAAGTATGGCACGTCGTGGTACAGGAAGCATTATCAATGTGTCGTCGATGGCAACTTACAGTGCAATTACACGCGTTCCGGGCTATTCCGTGGCCAAAACAGGCATTAATATTTTTACACAATGGTTGGCCATGGAACTGGCAACAAAATTTGGAGATAAAATACGCGTAAATGCCATTGCACCAGGATTTTTTATTGGCGACCAAAACCGTGCTGTGCTTATCAACCCTGATGGCTCGCTTACCGAACGCAGCAAAAAAGTAATTGCTAAAACGCCCATGAAACGCTTCGGAAACATTGATGAACTGAATGGAATTGTTCAGTTTCTTTGCTCGGATGCAGCCTCGTTTATTACTGGTGCTATTATTCCGGTTGATGGTGGTTTTAGTGCATTTAGCGGAGTGTAAAAAGTGGCAAGTGGTAAGCTGCAAGTGGTAAGCAGATTAATTTATGTTGTTCACTATCAATCTAATAGCTAAAAAAATAATTTCAATGAAATCATTCAATTCCCTTTTGTTGTTCTTTTTGATGAGCACATTGTTGGTGTCGGCACAAACATTTCAGCAATACAACTATAAATTAGTGCCATTTGGTGGCGGTGGTTGTGTAACGGGGATTATTACTTGCCCCACGCAAAAGGATTTGATATATGCCCGCACTGATGTGGGTGGTATTTGGCGTTGGTTAGAAGTTACTCAAAGTTGGAAAAGTTTGTCGTTCAAATTCCCCAAGCCGGGCATGTTGTCGGTGGAAAGTGTGGCAGTTGACCCGCAAAATCCAAACCGAGTGTATGCCGTGGTAGGCGAAAGCTATTTTGATAGTGGTGCTACTACTTTGCTGCGTTCAACGGATTATGGCGAAAATTGGGAATTTATTGATGTTAGTTCAAAATTTAAAGCGCTTGGTAATACTGGTGCACAAAAAGCATGTGGTGAGCGATTGATAGTTGACCCGAACCTGAGTTCAACATTGTATTTTGGTTCACGCGCTACCGGATTGTGGAAAAGTATCGATTATGGCTCTACGTGGAATAAAGTCACCACTTTCCCAATGTCGACCAACACGAAAGGAAATGGAATTCTCTTTGTGGACTTTTTACCCGAATATAACAGTAAAGGCGAAGCTACTATGGCAATTTTTGCAGGCATTTCTCGGGCTGACAAAGTCGCGCCTCTTGATTCGGCAAATGTTTATTTATCAATAGATTATGGCAATACATGGTTGCCAATTTCAACATTAAAAGGAAGTGGAACGGTTACGCCTCCTGCCAACTACACGCCCCAGCATCATGTGTATGCAGGTGGAAAAATTTATGTAACTTATGGTGATGCCCCACGTTCGTGTGTGTGGCGCTACGATCCCATTAGCGAAATGTGGGAGGATGTTTCGCCAAACGACAATGCGCCCATTTCGGGTATTAGCGTCGATAATACAACCAATCCAACATGGATTGCACTCACAACAAATACGCTATTTTGGGGACAAGGCTGGATTTCGGGCATTACCTCGTGGGGCGACGATATTTATCGTGGAAAGTTTAATTCGGGTGGAGCCATTACATGGGATAAGCGATTGATAGCAAATTCGTTAGCTAAATACGATATGAGCGCAAAATTTATCAATGGCGAAATGCATTGGGCATGGGATATTAAAATTGACCCTTTCAACCCGAATCGGGTGTTTGTTACAGCCGGAACCGGAGTATTTTCAACCAAAAATTTTACAAGTCCTGTTTCGTTATGGTATCATAATGTAGAAGGACTTGAAGAGACAGTTACAATGGATGTCACTTCCAAACCCGGTGGTGAATTGCTTTATGCTATTGGCGATGCTTCCGGGGCAACTTACAGCGACCCTACTAAATATGGTATAAGGTTTAATCCACATCAAGCTATTACAAGTTCGGTGGATTATGTGCCTACTGCCAAAACTTTGTATCGTGCGGGTAGTGAGCGTGTTGCTAATGGTATTACGAGTTCTATCATGTATTCCAACGATGGTGGAAAAGTTTGGACTGGTGTTCCTGTGGATAAAATTCCTTTCAGTCCGGCTATGCCTGCTACCATTACAAGTGCCGATGTAAAAGCTACTTATGGTCGTATTGCAGTAAGTGCCGATGGTAAAATTCTGGCTTGGAGTCCGCGTTACTGGCAAATTAATAATGTAAGGTATTATGGCAATTTTTATACGGCTAACAATGGTGCAAGCTGGGTAGAATTTCCGGGAGAAATTAAAGAAGCATCTGTTATCTATGCCGATAAAGTAAATCCAAACGTTTTTTATATATGTACAGGGCCAATGATTTATGTTTACACATGGACTGGCACAGCATTTACCTACCAAACCTACAACACACCTTCTACCTTGAGCAAAGTGATGGCAATCAATCCATTGGTAGAAGGAGAATTTCTTGCTTTCAATTCGTCAGGCCTTTATTTTTACACTGCCAAAGGTCAACAATATACCAAAATTACTAATATTAATAGCTGTAGTGGTGCCAGTTGGGGTAAACCTTCACCAGGGAATTCCTATCCAACTGTTTTTATGTTTGGAAAGTACACCTTCAGTCCCGTGGAACGTGTTTACCGTTCGGATGATGCCATGAAAAACTGGAGGGGAATTAGTGATGACAACTCCTTGTTTGGTGGGGTGTTGACTAAGAATATTATATGTGGTGATATGAATACTTATGGTCGCGTGTATGTGAGTAATTCGGGTATTGGTTTGGTTTATGGCGATATTGATCAACAAAGTGATATCAACGAAGTAGTTTTCGAAAAATCAAATTCTTTGGCTAAAGTAAGTTCAAATCCGTTCCGTGTATCCACCACTATCCAGTGCGAAAATATGCTTCGGTATAATATTTACTCTATAAATGGTGCAATGCTTGAAAATGGAAGTGCGCAAGGAAGTATTGAGATTGGAAATAATTTGAAATCTGGAATTTATATTTTGAATTTAATCGACGAATCGAACAGAGCTATGCAGGTAATTAAACTTGTGAAAATGTAAAAATGAATTAAGCTTAACAGATAAACATATAACAATCCTATGGCTTTAGAAAAAACATGGCGCTGGTTTGGCGCTAACGATGCGGTGAAACTCACCGACCTTACACAAATGGGCGTGGAAGGCGTGGTAACTGCGCTTCATCACATCAAAAATGGCGATGTGTGGCCGGTGGAGGAAATAATGAAGGTGAAAACGGAGATTGAAAAACACGGTTTGCGATGGAGTGTAGTTGAAAGTTTGCCCGTAACCGAAGGCATCAAAACCAAAACAGCCGACCGCCATCGACTGATTGAAAACTACCGTCAATCGTTGCGTAACCTTGGTACGTGTGGTGTCGATACGGTGTGCTACAACTTTATGCCAGTGCTTGACTGGGCACGTACCGACCTGCACTACATGCTGCCGTCGGGTGGCGAGGTGATGTATTTCGACTTTCCGAAATTTGTAGCTTTCGATGCCTTTATTCTGAAACGTCCCAATGCAGTGAACGAGTATCCTGCTGATATTGTGGCCAAAGCAGAAGCCATTTTCAATGAAATGACTGCCGAAGAGGCCGAACTATTAGCCTACAACATCATTGTGGTAACGCAGGGTTTTATCAATGGTACAGTGGATGGCTCAACGCCCGATTACAAAAAAGTTTTCCTCGATTATATCGCTACCTATAAGGATATTGACCGCGATGTACTGCGCAATAATCTGGCCGATTTTTTGCGTGATGTGGTGCCTGTGGCCGAAGAGGCTGGTGTGCGATTGTGCATTCACCCCGACGATCCACCATTTCCGGTGTTGGGAATGCCACGCATTGTGAGCTCGCTCGAAGATTTGGAATGGATTTGCAATGCCGTGGATTCGCCTGCTAATGGAATTACTTTTTGTACCGGCTCTTTGTCAGTGCGTCGCGAGAATGACCTCGTGGATATTGTAAAAAAACTCGGTCACCGCATTCACTTTACACATTTGCGGAACAATTTATTTACTCAGGATGGCTGCTTTTACGAATCGGGACACATTACAGGAACCATACAAATGGCACCTGTGGTAAAAGCCTTGCTCGAAGAACAGTATTGCCGAAAAGCAGAAGGTCGCACCGACACACGTATTCCATTCCGCCCTGATCATGGCATAAAAATGCTCGACGATTTCACGCGAAGTGCCAACCCGGGCTATCCATTGATTGGTCGTATGCGTGGACTGGCCGAAATTTCTGGTATTGAAGCGGGCATTGAATTTGAAATGAGTCATTAATAATTACAATATTATTGCGAATGAATTTGTATAAAGTATTTGTCATTTTGTTTTTTCTTGCTTATTGTAGTTTTATTTCTGCGCAAAATTCACGAGTTGAACTCAATCTCAATGACACTGGTTGGCGTGTGTGGTTGGATAGCACTGCCACTTGGAAAGACGATGTGCTGCACTTGCCCCGCACGTTAAATTTATCAAAAATCACAGCCAATAAACCCACTTGCGGTTGGGAACAACTGTACAAAAATAAGGGTACTGCAGGAAAAGTACCGGCTAGTTTCGAAGAGCTTTTTGGCAACGGAAATCCGCTGTGGCGCTATCATGGAGTGGGATGGTTTAGTCGGGAGTTGGATATTCCTGCTGAATGGAATGGCAAAACAGTGCGTTTGAACATCGAAAAAGCTCGATTGCGCGTAGAGGTCTATGTTAACGAGCAACTTGCCGGTTACGATATAGTGGCAGAAACACCTTACAGCATGGATATTACGCAGTTTTTAAAAATGGGTGCAAAAAATCGCATTGCCATACGCCTTACCAATTCTGGTGGACAACGCGGTTGGAACGATGCGCCCGCCACTGAATGGGGAACGAAGTATAAACTTATTCCTGGTCACGATTTTGGCGCACTGGGCAATGTTAGTCTTACTGCTACAGCCAATTGTTATATCGACGATGTGTTTGTAAAAAATTTATTGCCTGCCAATGGCAGAAACATACAACTGCAAGTATCACTAAAAAACAAAGAATTGCAAAACAAAAATCTGAAAATTGAAGCCGAAATTATTCCATACTCAGGTGGAAATGCAATTTATAAAAATACATGGGAAGTGGTTGCAGCAAATGATACACTTACCGATTTTAGCAAAAATATTCAAGTGCCCGAAGCCAAGCTTTGGGATACCGAAAACCCAAATTTGTATTATTGCCGTGTGAAAATCTCGGGCAATGGGACATCAGACGACTATAAAGTGCGTTTCGGATTCCGTGTTTTTGAAGTGAAAGCCAATGATAAAGGACAAAATAATTTTTATCTCAATGGCATACGCGTGCGCATTCGTTCGGCTATCGACTGGGGTTTTTATTGGCAAACAGGCTTTTATCCTACCGATGAACAAGCCCGCAAAAATGTGGAAAATGCCAAACGTATTGGGCACAACTGCCTGAGCTTTCATCGCCGCATTGGAGAACCGCTGGTGATGAAGTATGCTGACGAGCTTGGATTGATGATTTACGGCGAACCTGGTGGAATGCCGGGCGTTGACGATTTACGTGCTTCGGCATGGATAGCCGATGCACCTTACGACAAAGCTTACCATGCCGCTTTTACCATGCCCGAAAAATTCAGTCGAATGGTAAAGCGCGACCGCAATCATCCGTCGGTAATGATTTGGAACTTGGTAAACGAACAATGCACGTATGATAATTTGCACAAGAAAATTATGGATGAAACCTGGCGTGCAGATAATTCACGTTTTGTTGTGAATCAGTCGGGCGGCCAATATGGCGATGCTTCGGGCTACATACCTCACATGCGCCCCTACGAATTTAATCCGCGTCTGAATCTGATTGACGACCATACCGTGTTGGCCAAAGCAAGGTTTCAGGAATCTGACCTCAAAGCGCATCAATCGCAAAACGACAGCTCCATTATTTACTGGGGTGAAGTACGTTGTTATACCGGCCCTGACAATTTTTACCTGCTTTCGCGCCCCACCGATACAATTGGTTACGATTATAAATCGTGGAAATCATTGGGCGATAAAACCGAAAAATATTTTGCACAAAACAATTTCAAAAATCACCCAGTTATCAAATCGCCTGCCGACTTGAGCGTTCAGGCCGGTCGTGGGTTGATGTACATCGATGGGCGTTTAGGGCAAGCCATTCAGCTGAGCAATGCTAACGACGGATATGCCATAAACGGTTGGAGTGGCACTAACTTGAGTCTTGGCGACGATATGTTGGCCTGGTATTCAGCACTATGTGACGAAGGCAGAAATTTGAAAGGCCCTGCAGCTGATTTGGCCTACTGGATTCGTCCGCTTCAAATTGCCATTGTGCGCCAAAACGGGAAATATTTTAAAGTTGGTGAAACGGCAATGTTCAATGTGTCGCTTTTCAACGAAAATAAACTTGCAGCCGGCGAATATCTGTTGCAACTGAAAGTGAAAGATGGCAATGGAACATACACCAGTTATTCAAAAGAGCAAAAACTAACCGTAAAAGGGGACGATTATTTTACCCAATTAATGATTGAAGATTTAGCAATAACAATGAATGATGCATGGAAAGGTGGATATATCACCATTGAAGGTAAGTTGCTAAAAGATAATAAGGTAGTGGCAGAAGGAGCCGAACAAGTTTTACTTCAAAACCGCAAATCCTTTGCTCCCGATTTAAAGAATAAATCCATTGCCGTACTGAATTGGAAAGCTGCCGAAAAAGCATTGGCAGATGCAGGTGTTTCTACAGTAGCACTTAGTAAAGCCAAAACCATTGTTGCTTCAGGAGTGCCTTCAAATGAAACGCTTACACTACTTTTGAAACAAGTAAAAGCCGGTGCTAAATTAATGCTAAAGTTTGATTCGGCATGGGCAAAAGCATTGTACGGCAGCAAAATACTGAAACAGCCCGTAACACGCTGGGGTGGCACACAAAAAGAATACTGGAACGGAAACGGTTGGGGATATGTAGACGGACTTGTGGGCAACCAGGCCATTCCGTCAGGTCGCTGTATTGGTACAAATAGTTGGGAAGCACCATCTGACCCTGTTGGTTTTGAGCCTTTTGTGAGTAATTTCAACCAAAAATCGCACGGCGCCTTTTTCTTCCGCCCCGATACCTTGCTTACGCTTTATGGGGAAATAATGTATGGTAAAGGTCGAATTCTACTTGCTCCTTCGTATCCGGTTGATGCCAACGAGGCATTTAATGACATGGTATTTTTTGAAATGCTGAAGTAAATTATTAGTTAATAGTGTAGTAATAAAATGTTGCAAATGATTTATTTAAAAAACATATTACTTGGATTATTATTTCTTTTTGCCGCAAATGTATTAGCGCAAGAAAAACTCTATAACAACAGTTTCAACCTCAGCGATGTCCGTTTGCTGCCCGGCGTACTGAAACATGCTCAGGATGTGAACACTGCCAATCTGCTGCGTTACGATGTAGACCGCCTGCTTGCGCCTTATCGCAAAGAAGCCGGGTTGCCTGACAAAGCCGAAAGTTACCCAAACTGGATTGGGCTCGATGGACACGTGGGTGGCCATTACTTGTCGGCGTTGGCAATGAACTATGCCGCTACGGGTGATGCCGAATGCAAAAAGCGCATGATTTATATGATTGCGGAATTGAAAGCTTGTCAGGATGCCAATGCCAACGGATATGTGGGGGGCGTACCTAATAGTGTAAAGATTTGGCAGGCGCTGATGACTGCTGATTTTGCTGAAATTCGCAAAGCGTGGGTCCCTTGGTATAACCTGCACAAAACCTACACAGGTTTGCGTGATGCATGGCTTTATACAGGTAATGAAACTGCCCGCAGTATGTTTCTCTCGTTTTGCGATTGGGGAATTGATATCACCCAAAATCTCACCGATGAGCAGATGGAAAAAATGTTGCAAACCGAACATGGGGGCATGAATGAAATGTTTGCCGATGCATATAATATGACCGGAAAAGTGCAATATTTGGAAACAGCCAAACGATTTTCTCACAAAGAGTTTTTAAATTCGTTGGCCAAAAGTGTTGATAATTTAGACAACAAACACGCCAATACACAAATACCAAAAATAATTGGTTTTGAGCGAATTGCCGAAACAGCGAACGATAACATTTACAAACACGCTGCTAAATTTTTTTGGGAGCAAGTAGCGCTTAAACGCAGCATTGCGTTGGGTGGCAACAGCATTCGTGAGTTTTTTCCTACTGCCGCCAATTGCAGCAAATATGTGGAAGAGCGCGAAGGACCCGAATCGTGCAATACCTACAATATGCTTAAACTCACTGAAGGATTGTTCCGATTTGAACCTAAAGCACAATATGCCGATTTCTACGAACGGGCTTTGTTCAATCATATCCTCTCCACCCAACACCCCGAACATGGTGGTTATGTGTATTTTACGCCCGCTCGTCCACGTCATTACCGCGTGTATTCTACGCCCAATCAAGGTATGTGGTGCTGCGTGGGTAGCGGCATGGAAAATCACACGAAATATGGTGAGTTTATATATACGCACCAGTCAGATTCATTATTCGTCAATCTTTTTGTAGCTTCGGAACTCAACTGGAGCAAAAAAGGATTAAAAATTAAACAGGAAACACAATTTCCATACGAAGGAAATACAAAACTAACCATAAATACCAATAAACCGCAGCGCTTTAAACTGCTGGTTCGTCATCCTTTTTGGGTGTCGGCAAAGGGCTTTGTTGTGAAATGCAAAGGTGAAAAAATCAATATCTTATCGCAGCCTTCGAGCTATTTTGTAATTGAGCGCGAATGGCGCGATGGAGATAAAATTGAAGTCGCGTTGCCTATGCAATTGCGTTACGAAGAGCTGCCCAATGTCCCCGAATACATTGCCATTATGTATGGCCCGGTGTTGATGGGATCTAAAACAGGCGACGAGACCCTTTACGGCCTTAATGCTAATGATCATCGCTGGGCGCATATTCCCCACGGACCGCTTTTGCCAATTGCCAAAGCGCCTGTTATGGTAGGTGAACGTAATAAAATTTTGAAGAAAATTGTCCCTGTAAAAAACAAGCCACTTCATTTCAAAACACGCAACTTGTTCAACAATAAAGAATTCAGCAATTTAGAACTGCAACCATTTTTCAGTATTCACGATGCCCGCTACATGATGTATTGGCTTTCGCTTTCGGAAAATGAATACAAACGCACGGCTGATTCGCTTGCCATAATAGAAAAAACTAAACTGGCACTCGATGCCCGCACGGTGGATGCCATTGTGCCCGGTGAGCAACAACCCGAAGCCGACCATGGCATGAAAATGGAAAAAACAAACTCAGGGCTATTTAAAGATGCTTTTTACCGCGAAGTAATTCAGGGTGGGCAACTTAGCTATTTGCTTTTCCCCAAAGGCGAAAGTAATTTGAAGTTGATGATACGCTACTGGGGTAACGAACAAGGCAAGCGTAGTTTTAAAATTTACATCGACGATGTGTTGATAGCTACCAAGAATATTGCCGGCAAGTGGAACCGCAACGAGTTTGTAAATTTAGAGTATCCGCTTTCCGAACATCTTATCAAAAACAAAAGTCAGGTGGTGCTAAAAATTGTACCCGACGAAAATAATATGGCGGGTGGTTTTTATTATATTGCCTTGTTGAGATAAGTGATTAACGATTAGTGATAAAGTTAAATCCAATAATATAGTTTTATGAACAAGTTTAAGAAAATTAGTGCAAGCATTTTCAGCTTGCTTTTATTCCTTGCTGTTAGTAGCATAACTCAGGCGCAGTCTCTTCCCTACATCATGGATATGGTGTACAACAACCCCGGCGAAAAACCTTTTGAAGTAAAATTCAACGACCCCGAATATCTCAAGGCGGAAGGCTATAATTCGATGGCGCCGGCATGGCACATCAACTGTTACATTACCTACGATAATCTGAAAAAGAATATCATTCCCCGTAAAAGCGAAACACGCAAATGGATTGAAACACATGCCATTGATTTGGATAAAAAAATTGCAGCTGCCGAAAAAGCGGGCATAGCCCTTTATCCATTTACCGACTTTTTGGTATTGCCCAAAGAGCTTTGGCACAAATACGGTGAAGAGCTCAAATTTGCAGGTGCCAAAGCCGAACGTACTGGCGAATCAACTGTTCCCGATATCAATCGCCCTATGACGCAGCAGATTCTGCGTGCACAAATAGCAGGCATCTTCGACCGCTTCCCACAATTGGACGGCATCATGCTTCGTTTTGGTGAAACCTATTTGCACGATACGCCACATCATACAGGTTCGAGTCCGGTACGCACCATCGAAGATCACATTGTATTTATCAACATTTTGCGTGAGGAAATTTGCGTAAAACGCAATAAAAAGCTTTTCTACCGTACGTGGGATTTTGGTTATAGTTTCCATAACAATGGCGAGTTTTACCTTAAAGTAACAGATGCCATTGAACCACACCCGAATTTGATTTTTTCCATTAAATACCCACAAAACGATTTCCTGCGCATAAGTAATTTCAATCCTGCACTGGGCAAAGGCAAACACCAACAATTAGTCGAAGCACAGTCGGCCATGGAGGCTTATGGCAAAGGTGCACATCCTTATTATACAGCCGGAAGTGTAATTGACGGTTTCCCCGAAACAAAATACCAAATATCGTTTTGGCAAAATAAACGTACCGAAAACTTAAACTCTGTTGGCGCCATGCGTGGTATCAAAGAGTTGATTGCAACCGGCAAGTTGGTAGGCGTGTGGACATGGTCGAGTGGGGGAGGGTGGCAAGGACCCTACCTCAAAAGTACTATCTGGAAGGACCTCAACTCGTATGTAATTTCGAACTGGGGCCGCAATCCGTCGAAAACAGAAGAGCAACTTTGCTACGAATATGCCAATAAGATGGGCATCGACGGATTCAATGCCGATATTTTCCGCAGAATAAATGTGATTAGCGTGGAGGCAGTGCGCAAAGGACAATGCAGCGATTACACTAAAAACAACCTGTGGTGGGCGCGCGACAATTTCTTCTCGGCCTCGTACAACAATGATGCTTTAAAAGAAATAGTAAAAGACAATCTTATGGACCGTGTGTTGGCCGAAAAAGCTGAAGCAGCAGCTATGTGGTTGCAAATTGAAGCACTATCGAAACAATTCAACCTGAAAGACAAAGACCTCGAAGATGCACTTCGCGTATCGTGCACTTATGGTCGTATCAAATACCAACTTACTGAACAAATGTGGTATTTAATGATACAAAACGAACTAAAAAAGCAATCGAAAGCCTTCGACAAACATGGCATTAAAACCTCGATAGCACGCTACGATGCACTGTGGGCTGAGTGGCGCGAACTTGCCAAATCGCCTTGGTGCGCCACACTCTACAAAGACACACAGTTTTTGGACGAGCGCAAAGGGAGTAT
>CAMBSB010000128.1 GCA_945870155.1 Paludibacter jiangxiensis
CGTGTTGAAGGCAATGATCGCAAATCGTTTTTTGCAATAGCCGAAAGTGACAATGGTGTGGATAATTTTCGTTTCTGGGATGAGCCTGTTACCTTACCAGAAACAGAAGATCCGGACACCAATGTGTACGATATGCGCCTTACAGCACACGAAGACGGATGGATTTATGGCATTTTCTGTAGCGAACGCAAAGATCCTGCTGCACTTGCCGGCGATTTGTCGTCGGCTGTAGCTGCTGCCGGTATTGCCCGTACTAAAGATTTGATTAACTGGGAACGTCTGCCCGATTTGAAAACAAAAAGTCAACAACGTAATGTGGTATTGCATCCTGAGTTTGTGGATGGTAAATATGCTTTGTACACTCGTCCGCAAGATGGATTTATCGATACCGGTAGCGGTGGCGGTATAGGTTGGGCATTGGTCGACGACATGACAAATGCTGAAATCACTGAAGAAAAAATAATCAATCACCGTTATTATCATACCATCAAAGAGTTGAAAAATGGCGAAGGTCCACATCCAATCAAAACCGATAAAGGCTGGTTGCATTTGGCGCATGGTGTACGTAATTGTGCCGCGGGACTTCGTTATGTTCTTTATTTGTATCTAACTGATTTAGAAGATCCTACTAAACTAATAGCCGAACCTGCAGGTTTCTTTATGGCCCCCCAAAACGAGGAGCGTGTGGGCGATGTTTCAAATGTTTTATTCTCAAACGGTTGGATTGCTGACGAAGATGGAACAGTGTTTATTTATTATGCTTCGTCGGACACGCGCATGCACGTGGCAACATCAACTATCGAAAAACTGCTCGATTATGTGCAAAATACACCTGCAGATGGTTACCGTACTTTTGCTTCGGTACAAACCATAAAAAACCTGATTTCGGCAAACAAAGAACTCTTAAAGTAATTTGCTAATATAGAATCTATTATGATTAAACTAAAAGAAAAAATTGCGTACGGTTTTGGCGACATGGCTTCGTCCATGTTTTGGAAATTATTTGGTATGTACCTTATGATTTTTTATACCGATGTGTATGGATTACCGGCTGCGGTTGTAGGTACCATGTTTTTAATAACCCGTGTATGGGATTCACTTTTCGACCCTATTGTTGGTGTTGTTGCCGACCGTACACAAACCAAATGGGGGAAATTCCGTCCCTATTTATTGTATACGGCTGTGCCATTTGGGTTAATAGGCGTGCTTACGTTTACAACACCTGATTTTGGTTATACAGGTAAATTGGTTTATGCCTACATTATGTATTCGCTAATGATGATGGTGTATTCACTTATCAATGTGCCTTATGCGTCATTGCTTGGGGTTATGTCGTCGCAACCTGCCGAGCGAAATGTACTTTCTACTTTTCGCATGGCTTTTGCGTATCTCGGTAGTTTTATAGCGCTATTGCTAATTGAACCATTGGTTGAGTTTTTTAGTAAATCGACAGGAACTGCTCAACCCGATTTACAATTGGGTTGGCAGTTGGGCGTTGGTGTTATTGCAATCATTTGTATTCTATTATTTTTACTGGGTTTTGCATGGACAAAAGAACGCGTTAAGCCATTGAAAGAAGAAAAAACGCCACTTAAAACCGATTTGCGCGACTTATTTAAAAATGGTCCGTGGTGGATTTTGTTGGGCGCCGGAATTGCTGCACTTATTTTCAATTCAATACGTGATGGTGCAACGGTGTATTACTTTAAGTATTTTATTCAGGATGTTGAAGCTTTTAAAATTGGTGCTTTGGGTACCACCATTACGCTTACTTCGCTCTATTTAGTACTTGGTCAAGCTGCAAATATTGTAGGCGTTGTGTTAGCAGCTCCGGTTTCGAATCTGATTGGCAAAAAAAATACTTATTTATCAGCTATGGTGTTAGCCACAATTTTAAGTGTTATCTTTTTCTGGTTTGGAAAAAATAATCTAGTTAGTATCTATGTTTTCCAATTTCTGATAAGTATTTGTGCCGGAAGTATTTTCCCGATTTTATGGTCAATGTATGCCGACTGTGCTGATTATTCAGAGTTAAAAACGGGTAATCGGGCTACAGGACTTATTTTCTCGTCATCGTCCATGTCTCAGAAGTTTGGTTGGACCATAGGTGGTGCGCTTACAGGTTGGCTGTTGGGTTATTTTGGCTTTCAAGCCAACGAGGTTCAAAGTGCCGAAGCACAAACTGGTATTCGCATGATGCTCAGTTTTTTACCAGCTATTGGTACTGTTCTTTCGGTTATCTTTATTTCATTTTACCCGCTTAGCGAGAAAAGAATGAAAGACATCACGGCTGAGTTGGAACAAAAACGTGCAATGGATTATAAGTAAACGTATATTTATAAAAATGAATTACAATATCACACAACTCAAAGCGGAGGTTGAAAGGGAGTTGACTAAGAATATTCTTCCGTTTTGGATAAATAAAATGCCCGACACCGAAAATGGTGGTTTCTTTGGGCAAATAGATGCTAACAACAAAATTATTAAGGATGCTCCGAAAGGTGGCATTTTGAATAGTCGAATATTGTGGACATTCTCAGCAGCTTTTCGCTTAACCGGCAATCCGCAATATCTTGAAATGGCTGAGCGCGCTAAAGAGTATTTGCTTTCAAAATTCATAGATAAAACCTACGGTGGGGTATATTGGCAGCTCGATGCACAAGGAAATGCTACGGATACAAAAAAACAAATTTATAACCTTGGGTTTGCAATTTATGGGTTGAGTGAGTATTATCGTGTATCAAATGATGTTCAGGCACTTGAGGAAGCTATTAAGCTTTTTAATTTGATAGAACTTCATAGTTACGATCCATTGAATAACGGCTATTTTGAGGCCTTTACACGCGAATGGGGCGAAATTGCCGATATGCGTTTGAGTGCAAAAGATGCCAACGAGAAAAAAACAATGAATACGCATCTGCACATTTTGGAACCATATACCAATTTATATCGTGTTTGGAAATCGCCGGATTTGAAGCATAAAATTCAAAACCTTATTCGCATTTTTTTAGATAATATACTAAATAAAGATAACCATCATTTAGGTTTGTTCTTTGATGAGGAATGGAATAGTAAAAGTGATTCGTTCAGTTATGGGCACGATATTGAAGCTGCATGGCTTATTCACGAAGCAGCCATCGAAATTGACGATAAAGCTTTGTTAGCTGAAGTTCGTAAACACATTCTTCCAATTGTAGATGCAGCCCTCGAAGGTTATCAGGCAGATGGAAGTCTGGCTTACGAGTATGATGCCGAAACTCGTCACACCGACACCGAGCGACATTGGTGGGTGCAAGCCGAAAGTATTGTTGGGGCTTACGATGCTTATGAGCTAAGCAAAGATGCAAAATACCTCGATGTTGTTTTTCGAACATGGGAATACATCAAAGCGTATATTATTGATAAAAAGCATGGTGAATGGATTTGGAGTCGAATGCCGGATGGGAATATTCATCCCACTCAAGACAAAGCCGGATTCTGGAAATGCCCTTATCACAATGGACGAATGTGTATGGAATTAATGGCAAGAATTTGATTATCATAGAATTGCATGAATTCTATGATAATCAAATGTTTTAAATAATTCTAAAAGACTCCATCTTTTTTTTGAAAAAAGAAACTACCATACACAAGTATAAATTTTTATTTAACTAAGAGCGCATAATATCTATTGCAGCGCATAATATTGTTTGTATAAAATAACATAGTTCTAAAACTTCTGCAAAAACTCCGTCAGATTAACATCTCGCTCAAGGTTTAGCTTTTTTCGTAAACGGTAGCGGCTCATTTCCACGCTTCGGAACGACATATTCAACAATGGCGCAATGTCTTTCGACGAAAGATCCATTTTAAGATAAGCACAAAGTTTCTTGTCGCTTACAGTAAGTGTCGGGTATTGTTCACCTAGTCGTTTAAGGTAGTTTTCGTACACCAAATCGAAATTTTCTTGAAACTTTTTCCAGTTATTATCGTGTTCAATATTGTTTCGGATATTGTCCTGCATTTTACGTATCAGTTTTATTGTGCCTAACTTATCGCCTTTTTCGTTAACATCCGAACTTATTTTATCGAGACTGTTGTTAATTTCAAGTAACATTTCGTTTTTGCGAATCAGGTTCATAGTGGAGCTCGCCAAATCTTGCGATTTGTGCCTTAGTTCGTATTGCAGTTTTTGATTTTTTAATGCAATAATCTCTTTTTCTTTTTCTTTGGCATCGGCTTTAAATCGTTTTTCCTGTTCTTTAATTTCCTGTTCTTTAAGCATTTCCATTTCGCGTGCACCTTTTTCCGAATGAAATTGAATATATTGAATCAAAATGTACACGGCAATAAGGAACATTACAAGATATATTATTATTGCCGGAGTACTTTGATACCAAGGTGGTAAAATGGTAAAACTGTACGATGTTTCTACTTCACGGTCGTTAAACTGGTTCTTTGATTTAACCCTGAATATATAATTTCCTTTGGGAAGTTTGGTAAATTCTTTTATATTCGCCAAGCTGTATTCCGACCATTTTGTATCATAATTTTCGAGCATATAACTGTAAAGGATAGCATTTTCGCTTCGGTATTCGGTTCCCACAAACTCGAATCGGACAGAATTGTGTTTAGAATCGAATTCAGGCAAGTTTTTTAAATCTTGTTTGCCTACAAAACCATTCACAAGTGAGTCGCCCTCGTTGGTAAGCATAACTGAACGAATGCTTAATTTGAATGTTTCGGGCGTTTTATAAAGTCGGTTTTTGTTGAGTACTGAAAAACCATCTTCTGTAGCAATAAGCACACTCGCACTATTAAGATAACTTAGTTGCTCAAATCCGGGAACAAGTTTGTCCTTTAACGAGAAAAACGAAGCGGAATCAACTTTGTATGAGCCATTTACTTGCTTTATAGCCGATTTTATTTGTGAACCTGCTACATACCAAAAATCATTATTAGGTGAAACAAACATTTTTACTGAAAATTTCGGGATGCCAAATAATTGATTGAAAAACTGCGAGGTTTCCAATTTTTCACTTGTATTATTGAATTTATAAAAACCATTTTCGGACGAAAAATGAATAACATCATTGTACATAAAAATTGTATTGTTTCGGTCGGTAGGTAATCCATTACTATGATCGAATTGTTTTATATTTACCACGCTATCCATCTGTTTGTTAAGTTGTAAACGAAAAACACCTTTCATCCAATGGCTAAACCATATAAATCCTTGTTTGTCAACTGCAAACATGCCTCCCGATTCTTTGAAACCTTTGATATAATTTTTGAGCTGCCATTTGCCATTTTTATTATGTAGAATAAAAAAACCGGTATACGATGAGCCAATAATGTGTCCGGGAGCTGATTGCAATGGAGCAAAACCCCATGTTCCGCTTAAATCATCAATTTTTTCAATGCCATTGCTTGAAATAGCAAATGCACCTTTATCGCAACCACAAAAAAGTGTATTATTCACATAATTTAAACTCCAAACCTGCCCTTGAATTTTATTTACGAGTTGTACATTTTCCGGAACTGAAGTATTATCAACAGGATATACTGTTTTGTAAAGTCCTTGATTAGTACCTAAATAAAGTTGATTGCCCAAAATATACGAGGCGTATCCGGTGCCATAAAGTTGCGAGTTACCAAATAAATCGAAAATTGGTGAGTGAATTTTTACATAATCAATTCCTTTGTCCAGGCCGAGCCATAAATTTTGTAATCGATCGAAAGTAAGGCTTAAAATTGTGTTGTTTTGCAATCCTGTATGGGTATTTGCATAGATAGTGCTGTTATCTTTTAGGTTTTTCACTACAAGACCATTGCGTACCGTTCCTATAGCTAGTAAACCATTTTTGATAGCTGCACAAAATACCTGATTTTGTATTATAAAATTGTCGATATCAGTTTTATATGTAACAATTTTATTCCCATCAAAAAGGAATACTCCTTCTACATCTGTAACAAATAGGATTTTGTTGTTTTCGTAAGGTAAAATAGCGCATACTTTTTTGTTTTTAATAAGATCAGAATTTGGCAATGGTAATAATAAATCGCCATTGAGAAGTGATATGCCATTTTTGACATTCGAAATAAACATAGTATTTTGAATCACAGCCGAACAGTCAATTCTTTCCGGAAATCTAAAATGTTTGATAGATATGCCGTCGTACCTGAAAATATCATTGTCACCCTGAAAGTATATTAAATTTTCCTTTTGAGAGATATTCCAAATCTCAGTAAATTTTCTATCATTTTCCGATAAATTTTCACTTAATGATTTGTATTTGAGCACTCCTGCATTATTCCGCTGATAATAACCAAATTCATTGAAAGCACCTGCATAAATTCGCTTACTTGTATTGTCATATAATATTGAGCGAACATTGGTATAGTTTTTTATTGGAAAACTTGTCCATTTATTACCATCATATTCTAGCAATCCATAGTTGTTAGCAAAATATATCCAATCATTTTCTGTCTGAATAATTTTCCAGTTTTGAGCTCCGGCATTCGATTGTTTTCTGCTAAAATTTCGTACAACAGGATGAATGCTTAATGCAGGAATTGTGAATGACAGTATTATACTTAGGGAAATACCAACTACAAATGATTTACTCTTGAACATAATTTGCGAAAATTTAAAAATGGATAGACGAAAAACGTATCAATTTTAATCAATTTTTATGGTAGCAAGTCATGTTGAAATGTGTTTTATAACATATATACAAATAACAGCCAGATTATCAGATATATAAAAATACTTTTGTAGAGCTAATGTTGTAGTAATATTTGGTTCAGGATGATTTTTTGTGTGGGATATTTTTTGTGTGCTAGGCTTTCATTCCCTATTTTTGCAATGTTCAGCATCCATGTTTTTGGGATGTTAGCATCTGATATTTTGAAGTAAAAACAACAAATTTATAAATTAAAAACTATGTTCAAGTTTAAGTCCTTATTTCTACTTTTAATAATTGCGACTTTATGTTTTCAATGCAAAAGCCCGAACTCCTCTGTTGAGACAAAAATTGATAAACTGATAAGTGAAATGACTATAGAAGAAAAAATAGGTCAAATGAATCAACTTACAGGCTTGGGACTAAATGATGATATGAAGGCGCAGATTAAAAATGGAACTGTTGGCTCCATTCTTAACGAAGTTGACGTTAATATTGTTAATGAGTTGCAACGTATTGCAGTTGAGGAGTCTCGATTGGGTATTCCGCTTATTTTCGGGCGCGATGTAATTCATGGTTACAAAACTATTTTCCCTATTCCGTTGGGACAAGCAGCAAGTTGGAATCCCAAAGTTGCCGAAATAGGTGCTCGCATTGCAGCACAGGAAGCCAGTTCTGTTGGAATTCGCTGGACATTTGCTCCTATGGTTGATGTTACTCGCGACCCACGTTGGGGACGAATTGCTGAGTCCTGTGGAGAAGATCCATATCTTACATCCATCATGGGGGCTGCGATGGTAAAAGGTTTTCAGGGCGATAAAATGAGCGATGCAAGTTCGATAGCAGCATGTGCAAAGCATTTTGCGGGTTATGGTGCTGCCGAAGCCGGTAAAGATTACAACACAACCTGGATTCCGGAAATGCTACTGCGTGATGTGTTTTTACCACCCTTTAAAGCGGCTGTAGATGCCGGTGCGGCAAGTTTCATGTGTTCGTTCAACGATATTAATGGTGTTCCTTCGTCAGCTAACAAGCATCTGAATGTGGATATTTTGCGGAATGAATGGAAATACGATGGCTTGCTTGTGAGCGATTGGGGTTCTATTGAGCAAATTGAGGATCATGGTGCCGCCGAAAACCTGAAAGAAGCTGCCGAAAAAGCAATTACAGCGGGTGTTGATATGGATATGATGGGCTTTGCTTACAATTATCATTTAAAAGAATTAGTTAACTCGGGTAAGGTAAGCGAGGACTTGGTTGATAACGCTGTGCGCAATATTTTGAGAATAAAATTCCGCTTGGGACTTTTCGAAAATCCATATACGAAAGTTCAAAAAGATGCCTTTTACAAACCCGAAGCCCTCGAAGCTGCCAAAAATGCGGCAATCGAAAGTGCTGTTTTGCTCAAAAATAATTCATTATTACCTATTGATAAAAAATTCAAAACTATAGCTGTGGTGGGGCCATTGGCCGATGCTGCTCTGGAACAGTTTGGAACCTGGAGTTTTGATGCCGAACCTGCGCATGCCATTACGCCACTGGCAGCTATAAAACAAATGTATGGCAAAGAATATAAAATAATTGCCGAACCAGGATTGGTATTTAGTCGTGATAGTAATGCTACGGGTATTACAAAAGCAGTTGCTGCGGCTAGAAAAGCCGATGTGGTGCTGGTGTTTGCAGGCGAAGAAGCCATACTTTCGGGTGAAGCGCATTGTCGTGCAGATATTAGTTTGCCCGGATTGCAAAACCAATTGATAGCAGAACTGAAAAAAACAGGAAAACCCATTGTGTTAGTGGTTATGGCTGGTCGCCCGCTTACCATCGAAAAACAAATCAGCGAATCCGATGCTGTGCTATATGCGTTTCATGGCGGCACAATGGCCGGTCCTGCTTTGGCCGATTTAATTTTTGGAAAAGCAGTTCCGTCGGGTAAACTTCCGGTTACTTTTCCGCGAATGGTGGGACAAATTCCGGTGTATTATGCCCATAAAAACACAGGCCGACCAGGCACTAACTTTGTGACCATTGATAAAATACCTATTGGCGTTTTTCAAACCTCGCTCGGAAATACCAGTTTTCACCTCGATGCAGGCGATAAGCCTATGTATCCTTTCGGCTTTGGATTATCTTACACCACATTTAGCTATTCGAAAGTTAAATTATCGGCAAAAAAGATGGATGCTAAAGCCAAAATTACGGCCGAATGTACCATTACAAATACCGGAAAAATGGAAGCCAAAGAAATTGTACAACTTTACGTGCGAGATGTAGCAGCATCGTTAGCACGTCCAATACGCGAACTAAAAGGATTTGAAAAAATCACACTCAAAGCGGGCGAAAGCAAAACAGTAAAATTTGAAATCGCAGCCGACCAAATAGGTTTTTGGAATCTCGAAAACAAGTATATTACTGAACCGGGCGAGTTTCGGGTTTGGATTTCGAAAGACAGCCAAAGTGGCGAGCCGGTTTCGTTTAGATTGGAATAAGAAAAATTATTTTATAACTTTAAAAATAAGTATTTATGAAAAAATTCATGCTAAAAATTTCAATTTTGACAGTATTGTTGAATGCTTTCTTTGTTCAAGTTTTTGCTTTTGACGAAACTTTGAATTTAGCAAACGGAAAATCAGCTGTCGCACGAGACTCACGCGATTTTGACGGATATGGCATTAATCCATCTTTTGTAACTGATAATAGTATGACAACGCATTGGTGCGCACAATGGGATGGAGCTGGAAATGGTTCATGGATTTATGTTGATCTGACAAACTATTATATGGTTAACAAAGTAATTATTGATTGGCGTGGTAGCCGTTGGCCAAATGGTTCGTGGAAAATACAAGTGGCTACAAATATGCCTGATGGATCAGGTAATTCCAATTGGGTTGATGTTTACATAGGAAATGCTGGTGCTGATGTGGTTAATGGGACTGGCACATATAACTTTACGGCTACAGCTGGAAGATATGTAAGAATGTTGGGTGCTTCACAATCAAATGGCTACGGATATAATATTTTTGAAATGAGAGTTTATGCTAACGAAAATGCACTCCCTCAAGGTGCTGCTTCAAGTATGATGATTTCTCCTTCATCAAAAATATTAATGGTAGGACAACAGTTTCAATTTCAATCTGGTTTGATTGCAGCAAACGGAATTCCAATGAGTGCAGTATTTTCTCCTACTTGGACTTTGCTAGAATCTTCAGGTGCAACAATAAATTCATCAACAGGTGTTTTTAAGGCTACTCAAACCGGCACTTATACTATAAACTGCAACACAACTTACGAATCAGGTTCTTTTAGTTCCTCAGCAACTGTTACAGTAAATGTTTTTGATGTGAATCAAAATTTAGCATTAAATAAAACAGCTACCACTTCAGGGCAAACAGCTTCAAATGGAAATGATGGAAGTTTAATTACACGTTGGAGAAGTAATCCTGCAAATCAACAAGAGTGGTGGCAAGTGGATTTAGGTGTAGAATATGCGGTAAATAATGTAAAAATAAAGATGAATGGAGATGCTGGTGCCAGAAATGCAACTTATAATATTTTAGTCTCACTTACAGGTTTAGAGGGTTCATGGCAGACTATGGTTACCAACGCACAAATACCCGCTGGGAGTGGAACAGAGTTGAATAATCACACCTTTATTTCAACACCTGCCAGGTTTGTGAAATATCAAGGACTTACAAGAGGAGGCTGGGATCATAACTTTGCTGATTTTGAAGTTTTTGCTACCGGCTTTTACAGTCCTTCAACTAGTTCAGAATTTACTTCGGTTCAATTTAATAATGCTAGTGTTATTCAAAACGAAGAAGTGGCATTGACTATTGTTACCAATGACCAAGAAAGCAATCCTTATACAAATGCAACAATAACTTCGGTTGTATTAACTGAAGGAAATGCTGCCGGTGTAAATTTGGTAGAACGCAACAATATTTGGTATGCTACAGGTGTAATTGCAGGTACCTACACATTAACTGCCACTGGAGTTGATAATACAAATGAAACATTGGTTAAAACTGGAATCGGAACATTGACGGTAACAGATGCTCGTAGGGTAGCAAGCATAAATCTAACAACACCATTTCCAATTACAAAATATGCAACTAATAGAACCATCGATTTAAATGTAAGTTGTGTGGACCAATATGGAGCAACAATATCGCCCGCTATAATATGGGATATTCAGGGTGCTGCCGGAGGTAGTGTAACTAATAATAAATATACTCCTGCGAATAAAGGGACAGGTACCATAAAAGCAACTGTTAACACTTCTGCAGGTTTAGTCGAAAGTCAATCACGTACTTTTGATGTGATTACAAATGCTACAAATATAGCTTATAATAAACCGGTTACATCAATTTCAACAGCCACAACAAGCGGTTCAAATGCCGTAGATAATAACTTGGCTACACAATGGATTGTACCTGATGCAGGAAATAGAACGTATGATGCATGGTTTGTTATTGATTTAGAATCGGAATATTTTATTGAATTTGTGGAAGTTATCTGGGAAGGTGCATTTTCAAAAACATTTACAGTTGATTATTCGACAAATGGAATTGATTTTACTTCAAAATATACACTTACAAATACCGATGGCGTAGAAACAAAAGTTAATAAATTTTATTCAAATCCTTCAACAGCGCGTTTTGTAAGAATTTTTTCAACTTTAGCCGGAACACAATATGGTACTAAATTACTCGATGTTTATGTACATGGGAAACATACTACCATTACTTTGGACAATAATACATCTTTAAGTTCAACAGACTTTACAAGTGAGCAATTACTAAATACTGAAATAATTGTAAATACAGGAACATTTACTGTTGATCAAAATTCTACAATAAAATCACTTGCTATAAATTCTGGAGCTAAGCTGACATTAGATGCAGGTAAAACCTTAACTGCCAATTCGCTCACCCTCAATAGCGATGCCACAGGTACTGCTACTTTTGTTGATAACGGAACAGCTACTATCACCTCTGCCACTGTGCAACAATACCTTACAGCCTCACGTAACTGGTATATTTCGAGTCCAATTGCAAGTGGTACTGCTTCTAATCTAAACTTGGGAACTTCAGTGCAAACTTATTCCGAAAGTGCAAAAACCTGGTCAGTTTTAAGCAGTGGAAACGCTCTTGAAGTTGGAAAAGGTTATGTGTCGGTTGCAGGAGCGGGTGTAGGCACTACGGGAACAGTAAATTTTAGTGGCACACTCAATACGGGCACTATCACAGTTCCGGTTTCGCGCACCGAATCAGGAAATAGCAGGGGCTTTAATCTTGTGGCTAATCCATATCCTTCGTACATTGACTGGAGCTTAGTAAAGGCGGATGCTGCAAATGCTAATATTGGTACTACCATGTGGTTTCGTACCAAAACAACGGGTGGTGCATACACATTTTCAACCTATAATAGTACAGGAAACGAATCGGTTGCCAATGGAGCAGCAACAACTATTTCGAAATTCATACCTCCAATGCAAGCTTTCTGGGTGCGTGTAAATGCTAATATTGGTCAAACTACCTACAGTACGGACATTACTTTTAAAAACACCATGCGTGCTCATCGCGACGACAATGGCAATAAATTCAAAGCACCAAAACAAGACGAACGAAAAAGAATGCGTTTGCAGGTTTCTAACGGAACCAATACCGACGAAACTTTACTGTATTTTGATGCAGAAGCAAGTGATATTTTCGATGCTTTCGATTCGCCAAAAATGTTTAGCAATATAAGTTCTATGCCAGAAATTTATACGAAAGCTGACAATCAGCAATTAGTTATTAATGGGTTGAATAAAATTGCCGATAAAAGCCAAATTGCACTTGGATATACCACTGGAATTGCCGGGATTATTAAACTGAAAGTTACAGAATTGAATAACTTTGATGCATCAACAAAGGCTTATTTAATTGATAATCTTGAAAATACAGAAACTGAACTTACCGCAGCAACGGAATATAGTTTCAATTCGGCCATTACCACAAATAATGAAAGTCGTTTCAGTCTACAATTCCGTGCTCCAGGTGTAACAACCGGTGTGGGTACTGTCGAAAAGCCGAATGTTCAGGTATTTGTAAACAGCGCCAATCAAATTGAGATAATAACGGCAGAAAAAAGCAACTACGCCATTTACAATGCAATGGGACAGTCAATTGCAACCGGAGTTTCAACTTCTAACTTTCAAATTTCAAACTTCAAATTCGCTGCAGGCATGTATGTGGTGAAGGTGAATAATCAATCAACTAGAGTAATTATAAAATAGAAAAATACTGCCCCTAACCCCTAAAGGGGAACTGGATTAGTACCGAATGGTTTCTTCTCTTAAAGCCCCTTTAGGGGTTTGGGGCGGTTTTAAAAATTAAATATCATGGAAAAGAAAATATATAGCACACCTCGTATCGAAATTATTGTTCTCGATAATGAAATTTCTTTGGCATTGGAATCTTCACCTCCGGTTGGCCCCGAAGAAACGAGCACTAATTTACCTTTTAATTTTAACAACAACCCATTCAAGGGAACTGATTTAGCATAAAAACTCAATTTAAATAATCACACTTAAAAATGTAATGTAATATGAAACAATTCTATTTTTTAATGGCTTTTGTAGCCTTTTCGCTTTTTTCGTTCGGACAAAAATATACCGGTTTAACAGCAGTAGCTTCGGATGGTTTGTCAACAGTACAAATGTTTGATGGAAACATGGGTACACGTTGGCAGGATGCGAGTAATGTCGATAATGCATCATTCGTAGTAGATTTGGGAGAAGTGAAAAATGTAAATTCAATTAAAATTTACTGGGAAGGAGCCAATGCAAAAGCTTATAATATCAGTTTCTCAACCGATAATAGCTCATTTACAGGCGAATTAATTTACACCAACAAAGCCGCAGGAACAAGAACCGATCTTATCGTTGGTTTAAATAACGATTGTAGATATATCAAATTTCAAGGGGTAACGCGTCAATTGCCTTATGGCTATTCTATCTGGGAATTTGAAGTGTATCCGGCTGTAACTCCGGTATTAACGACTTTGGTTATTACTCCTACTATCCAAAGCATTCAATTGGGAGCTACCAAACAGTTTTCAGTTTCAGGGCTTGATCAAATCGGAAATCCATTTGCATTGACAAATACAACAAGTTGGAGCGTTGATGGAACCGGAGCTTCTATTGATGCAACCGGTTTATTTTCATCAACAAGCAAAGGGTTTTATACGGTAACAGCCACCAATAGCAGTTTGACTAAATCAACTACTATCGATGTGTTACCTGCCAATGCCAATTTATCTGTAGTTGCAGGTGTTAGTGCTACTGCTACTACATCGAACTTTATTGCCGCTAATAATGCTGCTTTAGCTTTTGATAATAATGCCGGAACTCGTTGGGAAACAGTGGCTGGAGTTGATCCACAATGGATAATGGTTGATTTGGGTGGAAAGAAAACCATAAGCGATATTGCCATAATTTGGGAAGGAGCAAGTGCAAAGGATTATATAATTGAAGGTTCAATGAATGGTACTGATTGGAATACTCATTTAACTAAAACTGCATTGCCAAATGGCGCACGTACCGACCGTTGGTACGATGTGAATTTCGATGCACAATACATCCGACTTACCGGAACTGCCCGAACAACGGTGTATGGTTATTCTATATGGGAATTTAAAATTTTCGGAACTGTATCAACAACAACTACCTATCCACCAATTGCCGGAGTTAAGAGTATTTCGGTTTATCCAAATCCAACTACATCACTTTTGAACTTTACTTCCGAAGTATCAAAAGCATCGTTGTATTCTCTTCAGGGACAACTTGTTCTTGAAAATAACCATATAACGAAACTCGATGTTTCATCACTAGGAAAGGGTTTTTATATCCTTCGTTTGGTGAATAATCTGGGAGAAAAAGAGTCACTAAAAGTTGAATTGCGTTAAATTAATAGTTTATAACAGACTTGTCTCAAAAAATAGCTTTGAGACAAGTTTTTTCTTATTTTTTCACTGTTTCAAACATGCTTTCTGTTTGGAATCTGATGTGTCAACTCAAAAATTAAATTCCAAATGCGAAAAATATTGTTATTTGCTCTGTTTGTAAATTGCTCCATTGGTATTTTTGCCCAAAATGCCATCCAATTGGGTGCCGGAAGTTATGCCGAGTATCCGCCAACTGCCGTATGGGACGAAGACGGCTATTTTGCAAAAAACTATCGCTGGTTTCACGACAATTGGTCGGCACTTTACTTACACAACAATGTGCGCAACCGACCATTACCAACCAATAAATGGTGGACAAACTACATATTTTCACAATACGGTGGCGATGCCTGGGCGTATCCTCATGCTGTTTCGGCTGACAACGAAGGAATAAACATTAAAATTCCGGTTGGATTTCAGAATGGAAATATGCTCACCACGCCTTTTTTGGAAGTAAAGGGCGCATCGCAATTACAAGTAACCGAAGAAGCAGTGATTTTTGCCGATTTCGAATCGACAACTTATCCAAGTGGTTGGACTGTGGGTGCAAATCCAGCGTTCTCAGGTCCGGTAGCTTTAAGTGAAATTACGCAAAGCCCCACTCCGAATGGTTTTGGAGGAACACGTTTTGTAAACTCATTCAAAGGTGATGCGGCTAAGTTATCGATGACTTCCACGCCATTTGTTATTTCTAAAAACTACATTAAACTCAAAGTGGGCGGTGGAAATAATGCAGAATTGACTTATGTGGGTTTGTACATAAACGGCACGCGTATTTTTGCGGAAGCAGGTGTAAACAGTGGAAATCTAACTGCTCGCTCGTGGGATGTTTCTGCCTATCAGGGACAAACTGCCGAAATCCGAATTGTGGATAATTCCACCGGCGGCTGGGGGTTTATTATGTGCGACGATATTATTTTCTCGAACAGCACTTATTCAGGAACAGGCTATCCCACAGACTTTACACCCAAAAGTTCGAATGTATACGACTGGAC
>CAMBSB010000129.1 GCA_945870155.1 Paludibacter jiangxiensis
GAAGAATTGGAGATTACATATAAATTTCCCGCCCTGTCGTAAGCTACACCTACTGAATTTGAACCCATGGCCGGTTTAATTGAATGCAACAATGTTAGCGTTGGGATGCCTGTGGCATTGTAAGAAATGGCAAATACTTTCACTTCGTCCTGACATCCCATGGCCAATTTTGTGCCTTCGTAATTTACCGCCATTCCTGCCATAACAGAGTTACCTATCAACAAAGGCGTTATGCCTGAATTGAAATTCAGCACACCACTTGCATTGATATGTATCAATGAAGGAATAGTAGCTGCATCGGTGGCACGATATTGTGAAATCCACCAACCACCCTGACCATCAGGAGCAAGACAGGAATTGAAATTCTGTTGTAAATTTCCGTTTAACACATCGTTATAAACTATTGCACTCGGTGCAGTTTGCCAAGGTGTTTGTAATGTTCCAATATTGTATTGCAACACATTTCCAGTATTTGTAGCTGTGGCATCTAAATAATCCTGATCGAAGGTAAATAGTTTGGTATTCTCACCTGTTCCCGTAATCCAACAATGTGATATAGAACCATGTACATTTGTCCCACTGAAGCTCGAAAGTCCATTAGTAGCACGTGTCAAACCGCTGAAAACCTGTTTGAATGGTGCTGTTGGATTGGCAGGATTCATTATCCAAATACCTGAATTAGTATCGCTCCAATCGGTCAAATAAACATCACCATTTTCGGCAACTGCTACACGCATTGGTGAACTGGCAGCACCCCAAGTAACACCACCAGCATAGCTATTCGCTCCCTGAATAGTAACATCTTGCAAGGCAGAATTCAACACATACAAACCATCTTTAGTGGTTCGGGTAGTTACTGTTCCACCTACAGTTTCGGATGCATAAATTCGACCAAAATAAGGACTTTCGAAACTATTATCTACAGCAACACCACGTGGAGAATAGAATTGCATTTGTGTTTGCGTATTGTCCGAAATTTTTAACGGTCTATCTATTCCATCCGCTAAAGCTTTTACAGTCCAGGTAAATGTTCCCGATGGTAGGTCTGAGGATAAAACATTTACAGTTTGCAACCCTTTAGTTAAAGCTCCGGCATCTATTGTTTTAATTATAGTTTCTCCATTGTAAATATTGATAATTACAGATGATGCAGCTTCGTTGAGCGTAAATTTAAGATCATAACCATTGGCTACAACTTGTGCATTTAATTCCGAAGCATAAATATTGGCTTTTGTTGCAGGTAAAAGCGTTTTATATCGAGCCAATCCCTGATTTTGAGCTAAAATAAGTAAATCAATATCATAGCCGGTAACTTTAGCCGCAGCAGCCATATAAGTAGCTTTAGAAGTACTTAGTCCTGCATCGGGCAATTTTTCCGACACTTTTACCGCATTATTCAATCCATTTGTTATGTTAAACAGTACCACGCCTACACCTACAGAATCGGCACTGCACACAGGTGATGCCATAAATACATTTCGGGCATGTCGGAAAAAGAAATTACCTGAAGCAACCGGTTGTATGGTATAACCAGATTTTTCAGTAAATACTCCTTTATTTACAAGCAAATCACGGTCAGCTTTTGACCAATCAAATTGAAATTCAGTGGGTAAAACTTTTTCACTATCCAAATAGAAATGGTCTTTACCTGAAGGTGAAATTGAAAATTTAATATTTTTACCCCAAAGTGCTTCGGTATAATTGGTGGCATCCATCATATATTTGTATGCAATGGCAGTTATTCCTTCTTCGTAACCCAAACCCATTATACGTATAGCTTTGGTAGAGCCAATAGTTACCGAAGGAGTGTAAATAGTACATTTCCAACGTGAACCACTTACAGCCATGGTTTCACCTACCACTCCATTGGACCATGAAGCCTGATTTTGAGTTTGAAACAAGAGTTTTGGAACTGCATTATCATCATCCCAAGTATAAACTTTAAAAAATCTCGATTTTAATTCGGGCAATGAAATAGTATCTTTATTACAAGCTAATAAAAATCCATCCGAAGTAAAAGCAATATCGTTTAACACTACAGCACCACCTGCAATACCTGTTAAATTCATTTCGCTAATTTTAGCAGTAGTTACTGCATTGGCTATGATTATTTTGGGTTCGTTGGTAAGTACATACAATTTTTCGTTTCTGTAGAGTACTTTTTTGATCAAATTAGGATTTAACCAATCAGGAACTATGGGTGTTGCCGTATTAAATTTATAATTATTCAAGGGTACAACACCAAGTTCCTGAATAGGATGCGGAAAATCCGGAGTTGTATCTTTAGCAACAACAATATTCGGGTTGGTTAACAGCATTTTAGCATACGTAGTAGTAGCAGCCACCACATTTACGGTTGTATCTTTGGTAGTATGATCGGCGGCACTAATTCTAAGTTTATAAGTTCCGGGAGTCAGGTTGTGAAATGCAAATACACCATTGTAAAGTGAATCGACCTGATAAAAGTTGAGAGAATCGCCCGCAGCATTCATAAGCTTTACTTTAGCTTTATTGAGTGGCAGCCATCTATCGTGCGTTCCGGCTTTATAAACAAATTTTGTATTATTAATTGTCTCGTCTTTTCCTTTGGCAAAACCTGCTATAATACCTGTTGCCGGCAATGTAGCTTGAAAATAATCGCAGAAATAGCGATAAAAATTCATGGCTTCGAGTTTACAATAGTCACTGTTAAGTAGTCGGTGAGCTTCGGGATTGTAATCGTGAAAAGATCCTTCACTTAAAAAACCGGGAACAGTAAGCGGAGTTAAAACTCCTAAACCATAGGTACCATAAAAAGTTGAATCACCACGAATATTAGTCGAAGTAGTATAACTTGTCCATACAGTAAGTTGATTATTAACTAATCGAGGCCAAGCGGTATTACACATGGTTAAACTAGCAGGAATTTTGGGTTTTGCATCTTTACCGTGAAAAAGCAATAACAAATAGTTAGTCCCAATATTATTTCCAATGGCATTGCTGTGGATAGACAAAAAAGCATCTACATTGTTGGCATTGGCTTCTGCGGCTATTTCAGATAAAAGTCTATCATCCTCAGTGCGGTTTTTGGTGCGCGACATAATTATACTAGCACCATTTGACTGAAGCAATTCTTTCAAATACAAACCTTTGACCAGGTTACTTTTTGATTCGTAAAAGCCCATAGTATCACCTAAAGCAAAAGGAATAGTTGCTAAATTTCTATCATTAGCATCCCAGCCGCCATGTCCCGGGTTGAGATATATTTTAACGCCTGCAAAATCGGCCGCTGAAAGTAATGAACATACTGCAAGCAATATGATTAGTAGGATATTTTTTTTCATTATGCTTCCTCCATTATTTTATGGCAACATTCATTACATAAATCTCACCCTTATCGGTATTAAATGCTATGCGCTTACCATCGGCTGATGCTGCCGGATACATAGCCATTTTTCCTTCAGGAGTAGTGAGTGTTTGACGAATTTTGCCGTCGGAAGTAGTTGCAACAAGTGACGAAGATGTCAATATTTCACCATTATCTTTATCATCCATACCCACTAACCAGCTGTTATTGAGCCATGTTGGAGCATTGAGTTTTCCCAGCGATTTTACGTTTGTTCCATCTATTTTACAAACAAAAGTTCCTTTGCCAGCAACTGTATAAGCAATATTTTTCCTATCAGGCGATATGGCAGGCCAAATATAACTGGCTTCTACACCATTGGGAGTAAGAACTTTGCGAGCCGAAGCAGTATAGATAACCATTTTTTGATCTTCGATACAAATTATTGGCTGAGCTTCGGTACTTGATACATTGGTACGTATCATTTTCTTTCCCTTAACAAAAGTTGGTTTGTTTGCAGCAAACTTAGGTGTTAGTGCTTCACGGCTTGGAGCACTGATCTCAATTTTTTTATCAGTCAATCGTGAATAGGAAATTAATGAATTATTTCGCCTGTTATTAATGAAATCGGTTTTTTTATATAAAATTGAGTTACCATCATCACTCATCTGAACATCATAACCCGCACCGGCATCGGTATTGAGTGTTTTCTGGGTTTTTTGAGTAAAATCATACAAGTTTAAACCAGCATAATTAATAGAAGTAGTTAACAAATAATCACCTTTGGGACTAAATTTAGGATAAAAGAAAGCTTCGTTGTTTTTGAATTGAAGGAGTGTAATCGACTGAATATCCAACTTTTGAGTAAATAATAATTGTCCGGAGATAATAAAAATTGAAAATAGTAATAAAGTTTTTTTCATGATTTTACAGTTTAAAATGAATAATTATACTTTTTATCGGCGGTAAAATTAGTGATATTTTTTGATTATGCAAACGTTTGCAGAATTTTTCTGATGTTTTTTTTAAATGAACAAAAAGCAAAAAAAAAAGTGATAAAAATCTTTCAATTTTATATCACTTTTTTAAACATAAATTTAAAAATTCCTTCCTTACGAGCTCTTTCTATAGCTCAAAACTGCCCAAGTATTAAAGAAAAGTGCAAATCCTAATAAAGCCAACATCTCATTTATTAATTGTATGGGATTACTTCCTTTGAGATATACTGATCGTAAAACAACCATAAAATGCTTCAAAGGATTGAATGCAGCCAACCATTTAGCCCATTCGGGCATACTATCGATAGGTGTATATAAACCACTCAGCATTATAAAAAGTAACATAAAGAAAAACACTATAAACATGGCTTGTTGTAGTGTGGAAGCATAGTTTGAAATGACTAAACCGAGACCGGAAACCGTCAAAATATATATAGCTGTAAAAAGATAAAGTGTTGAAAATAAGCCGGCAGGAACTAAGCCATATACTAGCCAGGCTATGGTAAATCCAATAGTAATTACTATAAATCCAATTATCCAAAAAGGGATTAATTTGGCAAGTATAAAAATGATTTTTGGTACCGGGCTCACATTTATTTGCTCCATAGTTCCCAATTCTTTTTCGAAAACGATAGAAACAGCAGGTAAAAAGCCACATATCAAAGTAAGTATCATCACCATGAGTGCCGGAACCATAAAAACACGATAGTTTAAATGTTGGTTGAATCTATATTGTGTATCCAGTTGTATTGTAGGTATAGTTGAAATACTGCTAGTTGCAGGTTGCATTTCTTCCATAATTCCCTGATTATAATCGGCAATTATACTATTTAAATATGTCATGCCAATACCACCTTTCATTCCATTCACTGCATTGGCCGAAATCATTAATTTACCACCTTGCTTATTTATCAGGTTTTTTTCAAAATTGGAAGGAATTTCAAGTATTATATCAGCTTGTTTTGATTCTATACTTTTAAGTGCAGTTTCATAATTACTGGATATGTCAGTTAATTTAAAATAACCCGAAGATGTAATTTTCTGAATAAGCTGCTGTGAATAAGGACTATGATCATTGTCGACCACACTTAGATTCAGATTCTTAATTTCGTAACTGGCCGCCCATGGAAAGACCATAAGAACCATTATTGGAAACATAAAAATCATTTTCGGAAGAAACATATTCCGAATTATTTGCTTGAATTCCTTTCGAAGAAGATATTTTATCATAATATTTTAATTTTAGAGCAAAGACAAAAGAGCAAAGAGCAAAGACAAAAGATAAAAGACATGAATTCCCCTTTAGGGGCTAGGGGTTATTTTCTTATTCCCCTTTAGGGGTTAGGGGTCTGCTTAGGGGTCTTTTTCTTATTCCAATCGCACTTTAAATTTTTTCAAACTTACTGTAACTAAAACTATACTCATAAAACTTAACACTGCCACCTCTTTTAGTACTGAACTTATGCCAAGTCCTTGAATCATAATGGTTTTTACCGCTGAAATATACCACCTGGCCGGTACAATATCTGAAATCCACTGTAAAATAACAGGCATATTCTCGATAGGGAAAATCATACCCGATAATAACATGACCGGTATCATAAGACCCATTCCTGAAATTAACATGGCTGCCAGTTGAGAACTTGTTAAAGTGGAAATTAACAAACCAAGTGCCAGTGAAACAAATATATAGAGCAATGAAACAAAAACCAGACTTAAAAAACTTCCTGCAACAGGTACTTTGAGTACAAAAACCGAAAGTAACATGATAGTGGCGAAATTGAAAGCCGATAAAACAAAATAAGGTGTAATTTTAGAAAGTATTGTGTAAATTGGTTTCATAGGCGAAACAAGTAGTATTTCCATTGTTCCCATTTCCTTTTCTCTAACTATAGCAATGGAAGTCATCATGGCACAAATAAGCAACATAATCATACCTAACACACCAGGAACAAAGTTAAAAGCCCCTACCATTTGAGGATTGTAAAGCATTTTGACTTCGGGTGTAATTTGATACGGATTTTTAGTAGTACCCATTAATTCCTGCTGATAGGATGCAATAATATTACTCACATAAAATGTAAATGAAGTTGCCGCATTCGGATCGGTGGCATCGGCTATGAGTTGGATATGTGCTTTGCCATTATGTCGGAGATTTTCGGAAAAATGATCCTCGAATACTATTACAAGCTTGGCTTTTGCATCTCTGAAAATAGCTTGAATCTCATCATTTGAATGAATATTGGCTACAACATCAAAATAAGAACTTGAATTTATTTTTTCAATTATCCGGTTTGTTACTTCATCATCGGTAGTTGCCAATACTGCTACCTTAGTGTTTTTCACTTCGGTAGTCAATGCAAATCCAAAAAGAATAATTTGAATAATGGGCATTAAAATTAAAATCATCATCGTGGTTCTATCACGTAAAATATGATGAAATTCTTTTCGTATAAATGATAATAATTGTTTCATATGACCCCTAACCCCTAAAGGGGAAAAGTAAAAATTAGTACTAATAAAATTTTAATATACTGATAAACAGTTATACAAACAAATAAAGTCCCCTTCAAGGGATTTAGGGGTCTGTTCAACTATCAACTCTCTTTGCTTTTCGAGCCAATTGTTGAAAAACTTCATCCATATTTTTTGCTTGATACTGTTTTTTCAGATTTGCTGGTGAATCAAGTGCTTCAATTCTGCCATCAACCATGATTGAAACCCGATCGCAGTATTCTGCTTCGTCCATATAATGTGTTGTTACAAAAACTGTTATGCCATGTGCTGTTGCATCGTAAATTAATTCCCAAAATTTCCGACGAGTAATAGGATCTACTCCGCCGGTAGGTTCATCCAAAAAAACTACACGTGGATTGTGAAATATGGCTACCGAAAATGCAAGTTTTTGTTTAAATCCCAAGGGCAATGAACTTACAAGTTTATTACGTTCCTCCTCAAAATTCAATTTTATCATTAGCTCATCTGTCTTCAACTTTATTTGTTCATCTGTCATGCCATAAATTCCACCAAAAAGTTCGATGTTTTCCCAAACTTTCAAATCGCCATAAAGTGAAAATTTCTGACTCATATAGCCAATATTTCGCTTAACAAGTTCAGGTTGGGAAGCAATATCAAAACCGGCAACCACTCCCTTTCCCGAAGTTTGCTTGCTAAGACCACAAAGCATACGCATGGCAGTAGTTTTTCCGGCGCCATTGGCTCCTAAAAATCCGAATATTTCCCCTTTTTCCACCTCAAAAGAGATATGATCCACAGCCGTGAAATGACCAAATCTTTTTGTCAGACTTTCTGCTACAATTACTTTTTCCATATTATTGATAGTATCTCTGCCCCCCAACCCCCTAAAGGGGGAGTTTTGGCAAGTAAAAAAAATTAATTTCACAAAATAAACTTACTTTTATTTTTTCAGCAAAATTACTCCCTTATTTACAACAAAATCGATGACATATCAACTTGAAGGGTGCAATGAAGAAATTATTTTAAAAACTCAAATTGTTGAATTTTTGACAATATTAATTCTGAGATAATTCCATGAAACAATCTTCTACAGTAGGCTCAATTTCAACTATTTGAATATCCTTGTGTGAGAGTTTCCCGAGTATTATTTCAAAATCAGAAATTGTAAATTGAGCATCGAAAACTGTAACATGATGACAATCGCCAAAAGCAAAACAATTTTTTGTGGCTTCAATATTCCTCAAATCGCTTAATAGCTTTGACATATTATCACTTTTAGCCGACCAGAGTTTGTTTTTATATTGTTTCACAATGTTTTTTGGTGTGTCAATTTTCAGAAACTGTCCATTTTGAATTAAAGCTATCCGGTCGCATAAACTGGCTTCGTCCATGTAAGGTGTTGATACTAAAATAGTAATTCCCTGAGTTTTCAATTTTTTAAGCATTCCCCAAAACTCTTTACGCGATACCGGATCTACTCCTGTAGTTGGTTCGTCTAAAAAAAGCACTGAAGGTTTATGTATCAATGCACAACTCAACGCCAGTTTTTGCTTCATTCCTCCCGACAGTTTGCCCGCTCTACGATTCTTAAATGGCTCTATTTGCACATAAATATCTTTGATTAGCTCATAATTTTCCTCAATAGTGGTATTGAAAACCGTGGCAAAAAAATTAAGATTTTCTTCTACCGTCAAGTCCTGGTAGAGTGAAAATCGACCGGGCATATATCCTACCCGCTTACGAATTTCTTTGTAATCTGTCACCACATCATAACCATCAATAGCAGCAGTACCTTTATCGGCTAATATCAAAGTAGTTAATATCCTGAAAAGTGTTGTTTTTCCCGCACCATCAGGACCAATAATGCCAAATATTTCGCCTTTGCTTACTTCCAGATGAATATCTTTTAGCGCTTCTATTTTCCCGTAATTTTTACTTACATCATCACAACGAATTGCAATTGATTGTAAATCAACATTTTTATTCATTTCAATATTAAAAAAATTGTATGCGTTTTATTAGGAAAATCTTATTTATCAGTTTTCAATTGAATACTTCCATATTGACCAATCTTTATATACCCATCATTTTTAACGTTAATTTTTACTGCGTATACCAGATTGGCTCTTTCGTCACGGGTTTGTATAGTTTTGGGTGTAAACTCCGATTTACTTGATATCCACGAAATTGTGCCAGGGTATTCCTTCATTTTATCTTCACCAAAATCGACAAAAACTTTCACTTGTTGGTTGACTTTCATTTGCGTAATCTGGTCGGAAGTAATGTAAGCCCTTAATATCAGATTGCTGATATCGGCTATTTTAAATAAAGCCTTGCCGGGAGAAGCTAATTCTCCTTTTTCAGCATATTTTGTTAAAACAGTACCATTTATAGGACTTTGGATATTGCATTTTTTTAATTGATCGTCAATTTGTGCCATCTGAATTTTCAAAGCTTCATTATCACCCGAAATTCCATCGTTGGCTGATTCAATTATTGATTTTTGTGCCGTCAATTGTTTTTCGAGCACTGAAATTTGGGCATTTACATCATCCAATTGCTTTTGATTGGCGGCATTGGCATTTACCAGATTCTGAATGCGTTTCTTCTCGCTTTTGGCAGTTGTAATTTGTTGTTCTATTGCTGCAACCTGCTTGTTTAAATTCGGACGACGAATTAACATGGCTTTTTGGCTGGCCTTAAGTTGTAATTTCTTTAAATACAATTGCACACTATCTATGGCTCCTACCATTTGATTTTCTGTTATTTGCTGACCTTCAATAATATCAAACTGAGTAATTTCACCCATCGATTCAGCCGAAACTATAACTTCAGTAGCTTCAAAGGTTCCCGAAGCATCATATTCGTCGTTCGATTTTCCGCATGAAACCAAAAGTATTATCATTGCAAAACCAAAAAGCAATTCCTTTATTTTAAATTTTGTTGTCATAAGTCTCTTTATTTTAATTTGTAATTTTTAAAATGCAATTAATTATTTATAATATTTTTATATTGATATACAGCCATATACAACTGAATCTCATGCAGTAATTTATTTTGTTTAGCCATACTTTCGGCATCGATTTCACGCAGTAAATCGGTAACGGTAGCAGTTCCATTTTCAACTTTCACTTCGCTTGATTTCTTAATATTAGTTCGTAAGCGAATAATTTCGTCATCGTTTTTAATATTCGATTTCAACTTTTCCATCTCGTTTTGCTGTTGTTTATTTTGCAAATTATTATTGAAAAGAAATGTTTCCTTCTGTATATCAACCGATTTCTTATTCAATTCAATTTTATCCAAATTAGTTTTTTGAGTGTAAAATCCACTTAAATTCCACGATAATCGAATTCCACCAATATAAAATGGTGAGAATGCATTTGTCAGCATATTCAAACCCGGTTTTCCATATCCTGCCTGAACAAATGCACCAATTTTAGGTAAATTCCCTGCAATTATTACATTTCGTTGTGTTTCAAGAAAATTATTTTGTGCGCTTAACATGGATAATTCCGGACGCTTAATTTCTGAATTAATGTCAAAAGCGGGTACAATTGGTTTTTCAAAAACAGTATTTTCGTCCAATTTTAAACCTGTAAATGCACTCAGCATTTCGGTAAACGATTTTTTGGTGCTTTTAATTTCAGTTTCCCGTTGGGAGGCATTAATTTGTTCCACCTGTATGGCATCCAAATCACTTTGATTCGCCACGCCATTTTGTTTGTATGCTTCCACACGTTTATAATTTACTGATAATTCATTTTGAAGAATCTGCAATTGAATTAATTGCTCGTTTAGCAACATTATTCCAAAAAATAATTGGTTAACTCGTTCATTCAAAGCATATAAATCTACTTCCAGCTTTTGTTTCTCCGCTTCAGTCGAAGCCTGAATACTCTTTTTTTGTGCTTTGACTACACCTCCATCCCACAATAACTGACTAAGTTCCACAGCAGCCTGATACTGATCTTTAGTCAGTTCGGGAATCGTCATGCCGGGAATCGTTATGGGTAATTTTGTAACTTCCGACTGATAAGTAGCTTTTGCAGTGAGGTTTAACTGTGGTAAATATGCCTTATTTGCATTCGAGATATTATACTCAGCAGTTTTTTCGATTAAACCAAATTGTTTAACAAGCGGGTAATTGTTGCGTGCAGATTCCTGACAAGTTTTAATATTCAGGTTTTGACTATAACTAATTACCGGTACTGAGAACAAAATTAAATAAAATAAAATCTTTTTTTTCATATAAATAATTGATAATGAATAATATGTGTAAAATAGAACAAAGAGCAAAGAGCAAAGATAAAAAGACAATGGAAAACAGAAAACAGAAAACGGAAAATAAACCAAGGAATAGGAATTGGACAATACAATTCAAATTTTAAACCTTAAACTTTTTCAAATATCATATTTGACAGAGTCGGAACTCTGTCATCCCGAAACTCCTCAAACCTCAAACTTTTTCAAACATTTTTTTTGACAGAGACGGAACTCTGTCATCCCGAAACCCCTCAAACCTCAAATGGGGGCTTTAAGACCAAGATTTTAAAACACGAAACGCAGAACCCGAAACAAAAAAAATTACGGTCTTAAACTTTTTAATATAAATTCAACATTTTCAGCTCTTCTGTGCTTAATTAAAAATTCCTTTTGAGTTTCATCCATCAACAAAACAGTTTCTATAATCGGCATAAAAATAAATAATGATACATTCAAAGAAATCAAAGAAATCAACAAATCCATTAAATTTACATCCCTAATTCTTCCTTGTTCAATTTCAAGTCTAAGTTCTTCATTTAATTTTTTAAAAAGCAGTTCGGGTATCATGCGCAACTTATCACGCAAAATTTCTATCTGATGTGGTTGACGCGCTAACTCATTAATAATCAAAACAGGCAATCTGGGATTGTTACTTAAAATATCAAAATGTGTTTCAATTATATATTTTAGTTTGTCGGTAAATTTTAAATTGTCGAGATTACCGGCATCAAAAGCATTTTGAAAAAACAATTTAAATTTTTGCTCAAAAATTACATTAAACAAATTCTCTTTTGTTCGGAAATAATAATGCACTAAAGCCTGATTACAACCAACTTCCTTAGCAATCTGGGTGGTTGATGTAGCTGCAAATCCTTTGTTTAAAAACATGTTTTCTGCAGTTTCTAATATGGCTTTTTCCATTGAAAGTTCATTCTTAATATCCATATTTAATAAAGTAATTTAATAGTGCTATTAATTTAGTACAAAGTAAATACATTTAATTCAATATTGTATCAAATTAAATGGCAGATTTAACAAAAAATGGATTATTTAACTATAGGAGGTCTTTTATTGAGTTCAAATGATATTTACTGATAATCAAATCCTAAAAGTCGTATATTAATATATGGAATTATTCAACTTTCATTTCCAATAAATTCATATTTTCTTCCAAGGCATATAAACATAATTTTACAGATTCGCCAATTGCAGCCTCAATATCATCATCACAAACACCCAACTCATTCATAATTATAGTTTTATCAATAAATGTTTTGGCTGTCTGAATTTCGGTAAAGTCCACCAGGTTAAGCCCTGATTCAATGCCTTTGGATGTAAATTCACGCATAAGCTGTTTTCCTTTTAAGCGGAAAAGAAAAGACGGAATAGTAATAACTTTTCTGCCATTCAGCCCCATATTATTTTGGAAAATGGTCAACATTTCCTTCCACGTCATATTATACCAACCTACCGGATAACATTTCCCGCCAATGCCTTTTTCCAATGCTCCTGCAACTGCTTGTGCAACTTGATGAACAGTTACCATGGTGGTACCTCCTTTGGTATATAAGGTAAAACCTTTCATACCCTGAATAATTTCAACCAAAAAAGTCCAAACAGGTTTCCGACCTGGTTGTGTGCCGAAAATATAGGGCAACTCAAGCACCATAACATCCAAACCATTGCCGTTAAATGACATGGCAACTTCTTCTTGCATGATGCGACTTTTAATATACGGATGCTTTTGAGCAAGTTTCAATTCGGGCCATTGCTTAGCAAAATAGGCAAAATACGACCCCATAATTACTGCTCGCTTCACTCCTGTTTGCTTTGCTATTCTTAACAATCGTTCTACTGGATTTACATTGAATTTGATATATTTTTCCATTACCGGAGCAAGAAATTCCACTCTTTCGTCAACACCTGCTGCAAAAACTAAACTATCACAAGCTGTCATAAGTTCTGTTAACTCTGTATCCGTCATAGTCATAAAATTGCCAAGTATCAATTCCATCTCCTCCGGAAAAACTGCATTCTGAGGTAGTGGAGCTAATGCCACCGAACGCACTTTATGCCCACGATTGATGAGTTCAGCTGCACTTGCTGAGCCTAAAAGTCCGGTGCCACCTATTATAAATGTTTTCATTGTTTAAAAATTAAATGAAATTATATTTTTTATGAATGCAAACGAATGTTGTAAATATTTTTAAAAGCATCACCTAAGCTATCAATGATGTCGCTTGCAATTAATGATTCATTAGATTGTTTTTCCAATGCCAAATCAGCTGCCAAACCATGTATGTAAACTCCTAATTTAGCAGCATTGTCCGGGCTGTACGATTGTGCTAGAAAACTCCCAATAATTCCGGTCAACACATCTCCTGTACCGGCTGTAGCCATGCCTGAATTGCCTGTACTATTAAAAAAAAGTGTTCCATCAGGCAAAGCAATTAAAGTATGTGCACCTTTTAAAACAATTATAATTTGAAGATGCTGAGCATTTTCTTTTGCTTTTAACATTCTATTATATGCATTTTCACTTTTTTCAAACAATCGGTCAAATTCTTTGGGATGTGGGGTGATAATACTGTTTTGAGGTATCAATTTCAGCAAATCTTTGTTAGTAGAAATTATATTCAGAGCATCGGCATCAAGCACAATGGGTTGATGACCGGTTTCGAGCAATAATTTTAGCATTTTAGTTGTTTCAGCTTTAGTACCTATACCTGGACCAGCTGCAATAGCATTATACGATTCAATATCAGCGTATTCCGTGATAATGTCCTTGTTATTATCCTCTTGAAATATTGCTTCAGGAATGCAGCCCTGAACAATAATTCGATTACTTTCAGCACTATGAACACTTACTAATCCTGCGCCACTTCTCAAAGCAGCTTTAGCCGAAAGTACAGCAGCTCCGGCCATTCCTTTACGACCTGCTAATAAAAGCAAATGCCCGAAAGTACCTTTGTGTGAAAATTTAGCCCGGGATTTTATAATCGCTTGAATTTCTGACCTTTCCAAATAAAACATATTAGTTTGAGTAGACGTAATTGCATCCGGATGAATTCCGATTTCAAGAAATTCCCAATTCCCAACAAATTGCTCATTATCAGCTAATAAAAAAGCTAATTTTGGAAATTGAAAAGTTAAGGTATAATCAGCTTTCACAATGGGTATATCTAAATCACTGTTTTCTTCGCCCTGTAAACCCGAAGGTAAATCTATCGAAACAACTTCATTTGTTGTTGAATTCACCCAATTTACAGCGTCCGCAAATACTCCTGTAAGTGCTCTTGTTAAACCCGAACCAAAAAGTCCATCAACTATTATTGTATCCGGACTAATTTCAGGCACATGAAATTCATTCAAATATTCTACCAAAGAATTGGGATATTTGTCAAATAATTTGTTTTTATTTGTCTGGCAATCAGCTGATAACTTAGCATTCTGCATCAAAATTACCTTTACATTAAAAGCTTTATCCAGTAACATTCGTGCCAAAGCCAAAGCATCTCCCCCATTATTTCCGGGACCAGCAAAAATTAAAACCGGACGTTGAACAGAGAATAAAACTACAAATCTACTGTAAAGTGCAGTAGATGCACGTTCCATTAAATCAATTGAACTTATTGGCTCATGCTCTATGGTATACAGATCGAGAAAACGTATTTGTTGCGAGGTGAAGATTTTCATTGAAATGATTGTTTACAACTATTAAGAAAATAAATCTTGGTATTTCAACTTAAAATTGACTGATTTATTTGAGATACAAATTTAGATAAAAATTGCTGATTAAAATGATATTGATTGAATGATTAAATTTTTAAAAAAAATCACTACTTCAACTTGCATTGAAATAGTGATTCCTGAACTTAAAAAAAATTAAAAATTAAAAAAGATAACTTATAATTTTATTGATACACCTATATTAAGTAAAGCTATTCCGTAACCTAATTCTGCCATAGCTGCAAATTTTGGTGTGAAGTAATAACGAGCACCAATGAAACCTGCATAAACCAATCCACCATTTACTTCAGAAATCAAACTACCAAAGACTATTGAGCTTTCGATAATACTCCACCATATAATCAGTAGAAATAGAAATCTAAATTTAGGTAAGAAAAAGGGGTTTAACAATTGTTTTGTAATTGAAAATTAATGCAAAAAAGTGACTTACATCACGATTAAAAAATTTATTTTATAACTTTACTAATATTTAATAAGTCAATGCAATTATTTCAAAAATTATCTATATATTTGCATCAAGTTTAGAACAAATAAACAATTTATACTTTTAAACCTAAAACTCACTGCTATCAATTGTTTTAATTTCCTTAAAACTAATGGAACTTATGACATTTTGCAACACCATATCTAAGTTATTCCTGAACTCAACTAATGTAAAATTAGCTGCAAACGCCCATTTGCTAGAGAGAGAGAGAGAGAGAGAGAGAGAGAGAGAGAGA
>CAMBSB010000130.1 GCA_945870155.1 Paludibacter jiangxiensis
CAAGCGATTATTACTATATTGATAGTGATTATAAACCTGTTAGTGTGAATGTAAATGCTTATCTTGAACCAAATTTACCAATTATTTCGGGCAGGGTTTTGGATGCGACAAATACTATGAGAAGTGTTGATGAAGGAACTGTAAGACTAATTGTAAGTGATAAAAATGGTGTTAGTCTTGAAAAACGCAATGTATCAGAATCAAATAAAAATGGTTACTTTAACTTTACAAACTTAACTGTTCTTGATGGTAATGATGGATATTCACTAAACGTAAAAGCAAAAGGATATACATTACTTTTGGCTAAACAGCTGAAAAACACAAGTTCAAATCAATACAATATCAATTCTACACTCTTCGGTTTAGGTAATTCAGCACAAAATGATACCATAGTGCATACTAATTCAGGAAATGGAAATATACCTTCGGGTGATGTGAAACTAAAACCAAAAATGGGTCAACAAATTAGTTTTCCACAAATACTGATGATGCCTAATGCATCGATAAATGCCTGGGTTTACAACGAAAAGAAACAAGCTGTTCCAGCATTTGTAAAAACAACCCGAAGTATTCTTAAAAAGACAAATCAAAAAATTAAATCATATTTTCCAACAATAAATGGTCAGTATTTTGAATTGAATATTCCATCCGGTTATCAGGATACTCTTTTTGTTTTGCCCGAAGACTTAAGTTATTTCAACGATACTATCATTATTCCATTTATGCCAAATGGAGCTGTTCATCTGGATGATATTATTGTTAAAGATAGACTTCATAGAATTGAAATAAATGTAAAAGACGGAAATTCAAACAAAGCAATAGTAGGTGCAAAAGTAAAAATACTCGATTATGAAAATACTACAAATACCTTAGGCAAAGCAATTTTCACTTTTAAAAACATCTCGGTTAAAAACTTTTGGTATCAAATTACACCTCCCGATAATTCTGATTATATTCAACTCTCGGGCGAATTAACTAATCTTGAAAGTAAAAACATGGTTCCATATACCATGAAAATGAAAAATGGTGCAGAAGTTACAGGTATTGTCAGATCAGGAGGAAGACCTGTACCATCAGCCGAAGTATGGGTGAACAATGGAAATAATGTACGAAAAACACTTACAGATGCAACTGGAAAGTACTCATTGAAAGGGATATCGGTCAATCTGCCTTTTAATAAAAATAATATATTGACAGCTCTTATAAAATGTAATGCACCTGCCGACACATTGATTTTGGACAATCAACACATTGGTGAAATGTTTAATTTGATTGGCGAAGAAAAACTAGTAACATTTGAGAATCAAAGCTCAAAAGTAAATTTGGACTTTAATTTACAGGTTTTTAACGATGCAAATATATCGCGTTTGCATGGTTTTTTAATACATGTTACTAAACTGAATAAACTATCGGATGGAAATATTCAGATATCAGGAACTTTGGATTTAAATAAATGTCCTTCGAATTTTGACTTAATAGAATCGTCGGATCAGAATCCGTCATTTGAAAATTTAATTACAAAACCCGATTTACAACAAAAAGATTCAAAAGGTAGGCCCTATTTGGAAGCCAATCCTGGACAAAGCGAATTTGCTTTAAATTTGGCAAGTTTGAAAGTAAAATTATTGGGTAAAACAAATACTTCAAAATTAACATCAAATATAATAAGTCCTACTCTTTTCAATTATAATGTAAAACTGGAAAATACAACAAATTCATATCTCAAAATAACTAAATTAGGCACTACGAGTGGTTCAATTATTTCTAAAGCACATATAGTAGATAATTCCTTTAATTTTCCGGGAAGTCATTTTAATTTCACTGATAATCAATTCTATCTTGCTGAAAAACAAAACAATAATCTTTCAACTTTAATAACTTCATTTAAAACTACCGTTAATGAAAGTGGCAATCTGGCATTAAGACAGTCTTTAAGCTCAAACAGGAATTACACTTTGCTTGATAATACTGGAAAAGATTTGAAATTCAAGTTTTTAAACTTCAATGCCGATTCTAAAATTAGTTCAAGTTATATTACTAACAGTGGTACAATAGTTCTAAAACCGAATGCTTGGACATTAAATCCATTACTTAAAAAAGTTGGAATCATTGATACTATAATGATGAATTTACCTGAAATAGGGATAACAGCCGATGGAATAAATACGGGTGGAAGTTTGGTAAATCAAATCAATATAAAGTTTGAAAAATGGAATATTATTGCGCGTAACTGTGAAATAGGTCCCGAAGTAGGCGGTATTCATTCAAGCAATACCGAAATTCAAACCGGCACATTAAATATTCCAATTCAGGACTTTACGCTTCGCAGCGATTTAATTTATATGAGTAAACCACAGTTAAAAACTTTAAAATTGGGTGGAATTTGGGATATGAAAATCATTAAACCCGATGATGCTCAGTTCGGACTCGACCCCAAAGTGGGTAAAGATTTAGCTCCACATTATAAACTGTGTTTTGTAGGCGACCCTGCGGCAACAGTGAGCAATCTTCCCGGATTTGGAGGTGACCTTGTAATTCAAGCAGTTAGTTTATTGAGTAATGGAGAGCAAATTGTAAGCTTTGCACCTAATTGCCAGAATATTAAGCTTTATAATGTGGCCGATTTCAAACCAGTTGCGATATATTCTTACGCCGATAATTTTAATATCGATGGTGTTATGGACTTCGGAATTCCAAGAATTTCGAATGAACTTACATATAAACTTTTATTCGAAAAAAACGGGAATGGACTTAAAATGAAGCCTGTACCACAAAATATAAGTTTTGAGGGTCCTGGAAATGTAAAATTCGAATCATTAGCAACCAGAGCTGATAAACAAAGTCTGTATGATAATAATTTAGAACTTTATGGTACTGTAAAAGAAGAGGGAGCGCTTGATCCAATTAAAATTATACTTAAAAAAACAAGAATCGGGAATCCTTTTAATTACGGTATTGCAATAACACTTGATACAATTACTGACCCAAAAACTAAACAATATATAAAATTTGGAACAGATGCAAATGCTTCAAAATTTCAAATTGATAAATCCAATATGATTGTAAAAAACAAAGATTGGGATTTTTTACGACTTCAGTTACAAGCTGAAAAAGGATTTGCTAAAACCAGCGGATTTGGCAACAAGCCTCTTAATCTGGTAGTTTTAGGTGAAATAAAATCTGACCCAGAAGTAAAGAATCAAGAAATTGGCATTTCTGATGCCGATAATCCATTTGGCGATTTTACTTTGATTTACGATATGCCTAATAACCAAATGACTGGCACTATTAACATTCAGAATAAAAAAATGGGTGGTATTGGGTTTGGAGGTGCAGCCGAAATATCAATCGGAGCAAAAGGATTTTACTTTGCAGGTACGGGAACGGCATCTGTAACTCCTTTTGGAGACTTTTGGGCAGGAATATTGGTTGGTTCATATCACAACAATGGTATTCTTGGGGGCATTCCTGCTACAGCTCGCGATTTAGTAACGCGATTTTCCATTGGAAAAGAATTTCCATGTGCCATTGTAAAAGCACCTGAGTTTAATGGATTTTTTGTTACCGGAAGAAAGAATTTACCTATTGTAAGCATCAATGAGTCAGTCAATGTATTTATTGCCAGTGCCTCTGTTTATACCGATATAGGTTTTGAAGCCAGTGCTTGGGGTGTAAAAGCAAATAATTCCCTTATGGTAGGCGTTTCGGGCATGCTTTACGGAATTGCAGAATTAAAATTATCATCCATTACTTGTACTACGCTCACTGCCAGCGCACATATTAACTTAAAAGGACAAGCGGAGATTTTATATTCACCCGCAGCAAAAACAGCTACTTTAGAAGCAAATGCCGATATGAGTTTAGCCGGTTCAATAAATCAAGATGTACCTACTTTATATGGTTGTGGCCCGTCAATATTTAGTTTTGGTGGTGAGTTTATAAAAATTCACGCCGGGATTAAAGCATCTGTCGATTTAGCTCATCCTTTATCAACACCAAAATTCGATTATTCACTAGGTGTAGGTAGTAGTGCCAATCCTGTAAAATGCGAATAGTAAACTTCTGAATATAAATATATTAAAACTGATTATTTGTTTATAAATTTTGAAGGAAAGATAAAATCAAAACAAACATCAATTTATCATTATTAAAAATTTTATAAAATGAGAAATATTAAGCTTATTATACTCGCATTGGGGCTTTTGACTATAGATTCAATGCCTGTTTCTGCTCAGGAAGTTTATCCTTATGCAATGCCTGCACCCGAAGGAATATATATTATGTGTGGCAGTAAAATTCCACGAAATTTTGAATATCAAATTTATAGACATATTGTGGGTAACAATCAATGGGAAAAAATTGGCAGCCTGAAATATGATTATAATTTTGATGGATTTTTCAATCAATTAATTGTTGCAAATGGACATAACAATATTTATGAATTGCCACTGGAAACAAATAAAGGTAAAATTTGGCAATTAATTGAAAATGCCGGCGATGTTGATTCAATTCCTTTTATTGGCAATATTCCAATGTACAGAGAAGCATTGGGGACTTGTTTTTACGATTTAACTGCATTGAAGGACAAAATTTATGAATATAAGGTGATAAAAATTTTCCCAAATGGAAAAAAAATTGAAACACTTACAAAATCAACGCATTATCCTGCAAATAAAATAAATTACAATATTAAATTAATTAGTCAGAATCCGCAAGAAAAATATATTCATTTGAAATATAATATTGGAAAAAGGAATAAAATATACACAACACGCTTATATAGAAGCTTTTATATGCAAACTGATTTTAAACCTAGCAATGCAAAAACAGGTTTTTCTGAAATAAAAGATAGTTTGCAAGTTTGGGCAATTGACAGTATAAGCGTTAAAAAAGCAATTTTACAATATTATTTACAAGCTTATGATTTGTATGGAAATGCCGGAATAGCTTCGGATACGGTGAAAGTAGTGAATTTAATGGATAAGGCTGAAACTATGATTACTGCAATACATACCGAAAGCAATCAAAAATTGCAAGCTATAAATGTTTCGTGGAAATGTTTAGTTCCTGAATATTTAAGAAGTATCGAAGTTTACAGAAGCAATACTTATGATGGTGAATATAAATACATTGCGAGTGCAAGTCCAAAAGATACATTATTTATTGACACACAAGTGAATGCCAATAAAAATTATTTTTATTACCTAATAATTAACAATGCTTATGGTAGAAGCGAAAGAAGTGTTAGAATTGCAGGTATATTAGTTGGGAATAGTAAAGCATTGCCACCCTTCGAATTGAAAGCAAAGGTGAAAACCGGTTTAGTTCAGCTAAGTTGGAAAAAACCATCGGCCGATACTTATGCTTATTATCTTATGCGTTCGGACGAAGGATCGCTGAACTTTAGGCAAATAGGCGGATTAATTAAGAATGATTCAATCAGCATTAATTATACTGACACAATTAAATCCCTGAAAAGCAATGTATTAACTTATTCAATTAAATCGGTGAATACAAGTTATAATGTTAGCGAAATGACAGAAGCAATTTACGTGAACCCAATTTTAAATATCAACTTAACATCTCCAATTAACCTTATTACACATTATTCCGATAATCAGATTTTAGTTACTTGGAATGATGTTTCGGAAATTGACAACAATGTTATAGCTTACAAATTATTACGCAGGGTGATTAACAACCCCAATATTGATAAACCTAAATTTGAAGCGCTAATTCCACAAAACGAGATTTTAACCAACATTTATTACGAAGATAAAAATGTAAAAGAAGGATATACTTATGAATACCAGGTACTTGCTTTAGGGACAAATTCAACTCAAAGCGAACCATCAATTTCATCAATTATCAATATTCCATCTTATAAACCAGTATCAATAAATTCAATACAAGTTTATAATACAACGGCAGGCATGTTGATTAATTGGAACAAAACCATGCAAGAAAACATTAAGCAATATAAAATATATAGATGGCAAAATAATAAAAGTCCATTACTCATAGCTACTCTTTCGGTAGATAAAACAAGCTTTATCGATGTTCTTTATCAAAAAGATAGTTTAAATCAGTATGCAATAAGTTGTGTAAATTCAAATAATGTTGAAAGTACAATAGAGAACTGGTCAAAACCTCAAAATTAGAGAAACTTTTTATACATATCATTTCTTTAAATTTATTCGTTTATTTTGTAATGTTGGAGGTTTAGTTATATATTTGCATTTCAATCAAAAAGTAAGATAAAATGCCACCCTTAGCAGAACGACTTCGTCCACAGACTCTTGATAATTACATTGGACAAAAACATTTGGTTGGCGAAAAATCGATACTTCGCCAAATGATTGAATCAGGTAATATTGCTTCGTTCATACTGTGGGGTCCTCCGGGAGTGGGTAAAACTACACTTGCTAAAATTATTGCCAATAAACTTGATCGGCCATTTTACACCTTGAGTGCCGTGACTTCGGGAGTTAAAGATGTGCGCGAAGTGATTGAAAAAGCCAAACAAAGCCGTTTTTTCTCGCAGGGTGGAAATCCTATACTGTTTATAGATGAAATACATCGTTTCAGCAAATCGCAACAGGACTCACTCTTAGGTGCTGTTGAAAATGGCACGGTAACATTGATTGGTGCAACGACAGAAAATCCCTCTTTTGAAGTAATCACTCCCCTACTCTCTCGCTGTCAGGTTTACGTGCTTAAATCACTCGAAAAAGAAGATTTGATGGAATTAGCCCAAAGAGCCATAGTTAGTGATAGTGAATTGAAAAAGCGCGAAATCGTTTTTGATGAAACCGAATCGTTGATCCGCTATTCGGGTGGTGATGCGCGTAAGTTATTGAATATATTAGAGTTGGTTGTTTCGGCTGAACCTGTAGGAGTAGTTCATTTTACCAACGAGATTGTAACTGAGCGACTACAGCAAAATCCCATGGCTTATGATAAAGATGGTGAAATGCATTATGATATTATTTCAGCATTTATTAAGTCGATACGTGGAAGCGACCCTGATGGAGCCATATATTGGTTAGCGCGTATGGTTGCCGGTGGCGAAGATCCTAAATTTATTGCTCGAAGATTGGTCATTTCGGCAGCAGAAGACATTGGTTTAGCAAATCCAAATGCATTATTATTAGCCAATGCTTGTTTTGATGCGCTGCATAAAATTGGTTGGCCCGAAGGTAGAATTATTTTGGCACAAACCACGGTATATTTAGCTGCTTCTGCTAAAAGTAATTCCGCCTATTTAGCAATTGATGAAGCGCTTGCATTGGTTGAGCGGACAGGAAATTTGCCTGTTCCTTTACATTTACGTAACTCGCCAACAAAATTGATGAAAGATTTAAATTACGGCAAAAACTATAAATATTCGCACGATTTTCCCAATAATTTTGTTGCTCAGCAGTTTCTACCTGATGAAATTAAAGATATTTCTATTTGGAAAGTTCAGGAAAATCAGGCCGAGAAAAAATTGGGCGAATGGTTAAGATTATTGTGGAAAGGGAGGTATTAAAAAATACTTGCTTCTGCCCTGCCCCCCAACCCCCTGAAGGGGGAGTTTGTAGAGCGTAATTCAATATTTAATCAATAATCAATTGCCAATTTATTATTTTTAGAATCATTTTAGAAACTTACTAATTCCCCCTTTAGGGGGTTAGGGGGCAGATTAGGGAGTTAGGGGGCATACTTACTTCCACCTTTTCAATTCATTATACAATCTTTGCACCGGTAAGCCCATTACATTGAAATACGAACCATTGATATGTTCAACTCCCACGTAACCTATCCATTCCTGCACGCCATACGAACCTGCTTTATCATAAGGCTGATAATTTTCAAGGTAATAATCAATTTCCATAGGAGATAATCTCGAAAATCGAACTTCTGATATTACATGAAAAATTTTTTTGTGCTTCACTGTCGAAATGCAAACTCCGGTTATTACCTGATGCGTTTTTCCCGAAAGTGTTTGAAGCATCTTTCGTGCATCATTCTCATCCACAGGCTTCCCTAGCACTTTTCCTTCGTGCCAAACTATGGTATCAGCAGTTATCAAAAGTGTATTATCCTTCATTTTACTGATATAGGCTTTTGCTTTTTTCTCTGCTAAATACATAGGAATATCAACACCAACTATAGATTTTGGATAATTTTCTTCAACATCAATAACTTCAACAGTGAAATTAAGGTTTAAGCCTTTTAATAATTCATTTCTGCGTGGCGACTGTGAACCAAGCACTATTTCGTAATTATCCAGATTTGCAAGAACGTTCATATTAACGGTTTATATAATTGAATTCATTTATCTTTTTATAATTTGGAACTTTAAATGGAATATTCAAAGAAATCTCATAATTATATTTCATTTCATTAAAAAAGTTCTGTCTTTCACGAAATTCATTATTCAGAATAATTCCCCGACCAAATTTAAACCAAAACCAACCTAGTTTTAGGCCAATTTTAGGATTTAATGATAAATATGAATATGGACCCATCATTCCCTCATCAAAATCATCTTGTCGTGGAAAATACAAATTTGACAAGGATGTTTCGAAGGTAAAAATATTGCTTTTAACCCCTGCTACAATGGCTGTTGTATAAAAAAAATCTAACATTACCCACGATGAAATTTCCGCACCACAATAGTATTCTATCTTATTGATTGGTTTGAAGTAATATACACTCAATTTAGGGGGTATAAAACTGATAACATTTTCCGGACCAAAACCTATACCCATACCATAAGTGAAATTATGATAAAATTCGCTGTGAGGATCTTTTGATTGAGCTGACAAAAAAGTAAAACAAAAAATGAATACTAATATAATTAACTTTTTCATAACAATTAGGATTTAATTATTTGATAATAAATATATTAAATAAAACCAGATGAAATTCCTTTGCCATTAAAAAATAAAAAACCAAGCTATAAAGCACGCCCAAAAACATGATAAATTTCGTCAACTGTGATGCTTGGTGGAAATCTGTTTGTGAATTCGATTTATATAACAAATATACAAGGTAAATGATAGGAAGTATTATTCCAAAAATTATATAACGTAATGTAAATGTACCTCCAAAAGGAATAAAAAATCTTTCAGTAATTATCAACAAACTAAGTGTGACAAATAATAAAAAATAAACAAAAATCTTTGATTTATTTATTCCCCATTTAATAGGCATTGTTCTGCATTCCATCTCTTTATCACCATGTTGATCCTCCATATCTTTAATTATTTCGCGTATCCAGGTCATAAGAAACGAAAAAATAGCAAAACCCCCTACCCAAGCAAAAAACTCACCCGGAATGGGTGTTTCATAGAGTAATTTGCCAAATTCCTGTTCCAACTGTGCCAATTCGGTAAATGCCACTATCATAAGACTTAATGCTGCTAAAATAGCGACAATAATATTACCAACAATAAACTGACGTTTGTAACTAGCTGAATAGAACCACAATAAACCCGGAACTGCAATAAAAATGAGTGCCATATTAAAATTACGTACCAGAAAGGCCAATATTAAGCCTAACAAAGTTCCTAAAACCGTCAATACCTGATAAATGAGCATGGCTTTGGGCTTAGAAACCGAAATATTGACAATTTGACGTTCAGGTCGATTAATTTGATCAATCTTAATATCAAAATAATCGTTCAAAACATAGCCTCCGGCTGCAATAAATGCTGTTGCTAAAATTAGAATTATAAAATTTACATCGTTACTCGTAATTTCAAATCCATATTTTTGTAAAATTGGAAATAGAATGAACTCTCGCATCATAATTTGAATGAAAGCAAGAAACAAAATATTTTTATAACGTATTAAATTTAAATACTTTAGCATAAGTAAAAGCTAATGAACAAAAAAACGCCCTAATTTTAAAGGCGTTTTGATATAATTCATGAATTATCTTAATCTATTTAATGACTTAATTAGGGCTTCATCTTTTCCAATGGATCGAATAGCCAAAAAACTTAAAATTACATTTATCAACGGAAATGCAGTGACTAAATTCAAATACCATTCAGCATTCAATTTTTCGCCGGCTTGCCATAAATAAATAAATAGAAGCACATAATATCCCAACATTAAAATCAGGTTAAAAAACAACAGCCTGATTTGAATTACCCTTTTTTTAAATAAAAAAATGGTTATAAATGCAGTAATCAAAATTAATGCTGTTAAGGCAGATAAAGCCCAAACATTTTGCTGAAAAAGAGCACCATTATCTTGATTTAAAAATATTCCATTGTAGTTTACAACATAACTTAAAGCCTCTGCTTTATTTATCAAACCGGCAAAAGGCGTAAAAAGAGTAAATCCAGTTAAAATTACAATTATGATTAAATAAACAGTCTGAATACGCTGTATCATATTTTATTTTTATTAAGAATTATATTTTGAGTAAAAACCAATTTCTTCAACATCATATCATCACATTATCACATCAACTCATCATCACATCAACTCATCATCACATCATCACATCAACTCATCATCACATCATCACATCAACACATCATCACATCATCACATCAACACATCATCACATCAACTCATCATCACATCAACTCATTCAACAACTTTTTTCCAATGCTTATCTCTTACATCATAAATACGCTCAATAATATCAACAACTTTCAAGCCTTCGAGCACATTGGTAGTTATAGAACCTTTATTATTCAATTTTTCAATCACATTTTCAATCACATAATGATGATTTTGCGCTGAACCCTTGTAAGCACCATAATCGTTAGGTGGGTTTGATGGAGCCAACACAGGCATTACATAATCCTTAATATTACAATACACTACCTCATTCATATATTGTCCGGCAACTTTAACTGTTCCCTTTGAACCAATTATGGTGATACTACTTTCGAGGTTGGTATCCCATACTGAAGTTGAATAGTTCAAATTTCCGATTCCACCATTTACGAAATTAAAAGTTACAACACCTGTATCTTCAAAATCTGTCAGATTTTTATGATTGAAATCGCCAAAAGTTCCGCTAATATTATTAATATCTCCAAAAAGCCAGTACATAATATCCACAAAGTGAGAAAATTGTGTAAATAGTGTGCCACCATCTAGTTTTGCATCACCATGCCAATTTCCTTTTTTATAATATCTGTCATCTCTGTTCCAATAACAATCAAGTTTTACTATAAAAATTTCGCCAAGAGTATTGTTATCAACAAGTTCTTTCAACCATACTGAAGGAGGAGAATAACGATTTTGCATTACGCAAAATACATGTTTCGACATTTGAAGCGATTTGAAAAGAATCTTTTCAGCTTCCAATTTAGTCAATGCAATTGGTTTCTCAATTACTACATCTTTTTTTGCTTCGAGTGATTTTAAAGCATATTCAGAATGATAACCATTTGGAGTACAAATATTGATAACATCCACATCTAAATTAGCAGCTAATAAATCATCTATTGAAGTAAAATATTTTTCGCTTATATCTTCTAGTCCCAATGCTTTTTTATCCAACACATCGCATACAGCAACTAATTCAGAATCAGGATTACGACGTATCATTTCGGCATGACGTTTTCCAATATGGCCTTGACCAATAACTGCAAATTTTGTTTTTTTCTTGCTCATTTTCAGTATTTTTATTTTATTCGTTTAACTTCGTTATTTTCTAACTGATATTCCTGATTAGTTTCCGGGCATTTTGCAAAATCCTGATTCTCAAAATGTAAACGGTGACCATTTTCACTTACCCAGCCAATTTGTTTAGCAGGATTTCCTACCACCAAAGCAAAAGCCTTTACCGGTTTTGTAATTACTGACCCCGCTCCTATTAAGGCATAAGATCCAATCTCGTTTCCACAAATAATAGTTGCATTGGCTCCAATACTAGCTCCTTTTCTGACTATTGTTTCGGCATATTCATTTTTACGGTTTACATGGCTTCTGGGATTAATTACATTAGTAAAAACCATAGAAGGACCTAAAAATACATCATCTTCACAAATCACGCCGGTGTATACCGAAACATTATTCTGTATCTTAACATTTTTGCCTAAGCAAACTGCTGGCGAAATTACAACATTTTGCCCAATATTGCAACTATCACCTATTCTACAACCACTCATAATATGCGAAAAGTGCCAAATCTTAGTTCCTTCACCAATTTCACAATCTTTATCTATAACAGCTGTTTCGTGTGCAAAGTATTTATGCATAATAATTGATTTTTATTAAAAAGTAATGAATATCAAATTAAATATATGCCCCCTAACCCCCTAAAGGGGGAACGAAGAAGAAGATGAGTATTGGAGCATCAATAAAAAGTATTTTCACTAAATAGTTTATTTAAACAATTGGATAATTAATCTTTACTACTTCACCTCTCAAATTTATATAACAACGATTTTGAAATAATAATGGAAAAAATTGCTGTGAAAATAAGAATATTGTCAGTTTATTTTATGAATTAACTTCTAATTATGTCCCAAAAACGCCCTCATAATACACCCCCTTTAGAGGGTTAGGGGGCTGATTTTCACCCTACAAATTCTAAAACACTTTTAGTGATAAATTCCAATTGTTCAAATGTTAATTCAGTATGCATAGGCAATGATACCACACTTTCGCATAACTTTTCGGCAACAGGGAAAGCACCTTGACCGTATCTTTCATCCTGATATGCTTTTTGAAGATGTAATGGTACAGGATAATAAATCATTGCCGGAATTCCTTTACTCTCGAGATGTTTGATTAATTCAGCTCTGTCCACATCTACCAATTTCAAAGTATATTGATGAAAAACATGGGTAGAATTTGTATTTAATCCGGGCGTAATCAGTTTTTTATTATTCGAGAATGCCTTGTTATAATACGAAGCTGCAAACTGACGATTGGCAATATATTCATCCAAATGTTTTAGTTTCACTTCCAAAACAGCAGCTTGTATGCTATCTAAACGAGAGTTAACACCTACAAAATCATGATAATAACGCACTACCATGCCATGATTGGCTGTCGCACGAATTCTAGCGGCTAATTCATCATTATTAGTAAAAATTGCTCCGCCATCGCCGAAACACCCAAGATTTTTGGAAGGGAAAAAAGACGTACAACCTATCTCACCCATGCATCCTGAATGCATTTTGAGTCCATCTTTAAAAATATATTCCGAACCTATCGACTGACAAGCATCTTCGACAACAAATAAATTATTTTCCTTTGCTATTTCCAAAATAGCATCCATATTCGCATTTTGGCCAAATAAATGTACAGGTACAATGGCTTTAGTTTTTGGTGTTATAGCTTTTTTAAGCGAATCAATGGAAATATTAAAAGTATCATATTCTACATCAACTAAAACCGGAGTTAAACCCAACAATGCAACAACTTCGGCAGTAGCAATAAATGTAAAAGTTGGAAGTATAACCTCATCGCCCGGTTTTAAATCCAAAACCATTAACGCAATTTGAAGTGCATCAGTACCATTTGCTACAGGTATTACATGCTTTACATTGAGGTATTTTTCCAAATCTTTCTGAAAATCAACTACTTTCCCGCCCTTTATAAAGCTTGTAGTATCAATCACTTCCTGAATTCCGGCATTTACCTCTTCTCTTATTTTTTCATATTGACTACGCAAGTCAACCATTTGAATTTTATTCATTGACACTTATTAGAATATGTTATACATTAATAATCAGAAAATTATATTATTTCTTCCTTCGCTTATTCCCCACTATTTCCCCCACTATTTCTCCCCTTTGGGCCTGCCTGCGGTAGGCAGGGGTTAAGGAGTCGGGGCTTAGGGGTTCATTTTTACTGTTTTTCCAACAAATACTCCACTTCGTTTGGTGATATTCGTATATTTGAAATATAAGATGTTTCGTTTTGAATTTTCAAACTATATTTTAAATTATCACTTTTAATAATATCATTATAATCGAAAACTATCTTTAAATCATTACTATTTACCGATTTAAAATGACTTAGACCAACATTAAAGGTAACATTTACAAATGCAGGAAAAGTGCGAATAATAATATTCGGCGGACAATTTACAATTGTAATTGGTAACTGCATTTTCTTTTCGGTAAACATTTCAACATAAATACTTACTTTAGTTTCATCGGCTGCAAAATTAACATTTTTAATTGGTATAAGTTTGCTATTCACATAAATAGTATCACTAATGTTTGTTAATTTTAGTGCTTCGGTTTTTACTGACTTTAATTTATCGAGTATGCCCTTAGGTCCGAAAACAGTGATTTTTGAAGGTGAAAGATAAATTTTGTCGCTTAGTACATATTGATGTGCAAAATCAATTTTAGCATTTAACTCTATAGGTAGAGTCTTAACACTAAGTTTTTCATATTGTATTATGAGTGAATCGGGAGTTATTTCTAAAACAGAGGTTGTGGGTAATAAAAATCGCGAAAGTTTTGCCCTTATCTGATCTGAAGTATAAATAACTTCTCCTTTTTCGTAAAACACACCATTCATTTCAATACTGATAGGTGTAATTTTACTTTTACGATAAGCAAAAAGGTTGATTCCTTGATCTTTAACGAGTAATGTAATATTTTGTGGGCATTTATTGATAATTGAAATATTCTGTGGTAAACCCACAATTCTGAGAGGAATAATTATTTCGGTTTCACGTATTTTGTCCAAAATATTCACGAACCAGAATCCGGAAGAAAGCACAAGAAATAGCGAAAAGCTTAAAACATTCTTAGTAAAAAAGAATGATTTAAGCTTTAAAAGGTAATATTTGAGTAATTTAATTATGCTGTTGTCAGCCATTTTACTCGTTTATTTTACATCAATTTGACTATCTTCAGCGCTTGCAAAAACCGAGTTTTTGTCAACTTTAATGCGTACATTTTCAGCTATTTCAACTATTACTGTAGTGTCTTTAATTTCCTTTACTTTGCCGTAAATTCCACCTGATGTTACAACTTTATCGCCTGCTTGCATGGCTTCGCGTTGTTTTTTAATCTCTTTTTGGCGTTTTTGTTGTGGACGAATCATGAAAAAATAAAACACAACAAAAATCAAGACCATCATCAAAATACCTGAATAACTGCTAGCGCCACCTGCTGCAGGTGCTTGTAATAAAATACTTAATAAATTCATATCTTTTTCTTTTTTTAATTTATCTGCAAATATAGTTTATTATTGATTAAATTCAAAATGTGACTTTAATTTTTAAAAGTCATTACCTTAATGAGTTTATTATCTGTTTTCAATTGACCCACAATAGTATCGAGAACGCCGTTGATAAAAGTACCACTTTTTTCGGTACTATATTTTTTGGCTATTTCAATATATTCGTTCAGGGTAACATTCAC
>CAMBSB010000131.1 GCA_945870155.1 Paludibacter jiangxiensis
TGACATCCTAAAAGATACATCTTCCACTGCTATTTATGGTTCTCGCGGATCGAATGGCGTTGTAATTGTACAAACCAAGTCGGGTAAAAGTGTGCAACAAGCTTCGAAAACTGCCATCTCGTACGATGGATATTATGGCGTTTCGAACATTGCACGTATGCCTAACTTTATGGACACTCAGGAATGGATGAAATACCGTATTCTCAATTACCAATATACCTCTGATACCAATAGCGATGGTGTACTCGAATTTGCAACTGCCGATTTGAAAAATGTATGGATGGGCGGTGTACAATTACGCGACTTAGCCGACGGCAAAGGACTTCAACAAGTATATGCAAATGGCACTTTTGGTGGAAGCCAGTGGTTACTCGACCGTTATTTAAGCAACAAAAGCACCGACTGGGTTGGTTTAGTAACACAACAAGGTATTCAACAAAACCATTATGTTGATATTTCGGGCGGTACAAAAGATGTGGCTTATGTAGTAGGTGTTGGCTATCAGGACGAAAAAGGCGTTTTTGTGAACGACCAATACAAAAGATACAATCTTAAAGGTAGTGTAAATGCAAAACTAAACGATAAATGGTCGGCTGGTTTCAATATCAATACTGCCTATTCAAATCAGGAAACCGGTAGCGATAATGCCATGTTGAGTGCATTCCGTATGGCTCCTATTACTGCTGCTTACGCCGAAGGCAAATTGGATGCAACAAAAAATCACCTCGAAGGCGATATTATTGTTGTTCCCGGAAAATCAACCGAAACATTGCTCGATGCCAATAGCAATGCAATTTTCCCAAATTCAATTGGTAGTGGCGGTTTTACATCATCTATCAACCCATTGATCGATTTGGCAAATACATCAAATAACACCAATAAAATTGTGGCCTTAGGAAGTGCCTATTTGCAATTCACTCCTTTTAAAAACTTAACGTTAAAAACGACTCTTTCTCCGAGTTTCACAACTTATCGCAAAGGTCTATATAAAAGTGTTTTAACAGAAGGTAATTATGATAATCCGCTCACAACTTCTGCTGAAAGTGATGCTAAAGCCAGTGTCGATAATTTTACATATTTCAACTACACTTGGGATAATCAGATAAATTATAAATTTGATTTAGGAAGCGACCATAACCTTGATATTATGGGTTTACATAGTATTTATGGCGATAATTCAGAATTATATACAGCAAGTACTGCCGGTTACAATTACAATTATCAGTGGTACAATTTGGGAACAGCAACCAACACTGCCAATACAAAATTAACGAGTGCCTATACCGAATCGATGATGGTTTCGGTGGCTGCAAGAGCTAATTATGCTTACAAAGGAAAATATTTAGCTACTGTAACTGTTCGTTCGGATGGTTCATCTAAATTGGCACAAGGACATAAATGGGCTTCATTCCCATCGGCTTCGGTTGCTTGGCGCATGAGCGAAGAATCGTTTATGGAATCAACCAAAAATGTTGTTTCAAATCTGAAATTACGTGCTAGTTTAGGATTTACAGGAAATAATAATATTGATCCGTATTTAACTCAAATTCTTGCTAACCAAACTACATATTATAACTATGGCGCAACAAACGCTTTAGGTGTTGGTGTAGGTTCATTGGTGAGTCAGGCTTTGACTTGGGAAAAAACGCGCGAAATAAATTTTGGAGCCGACTTTGGATTATTAAACAATAAAATTGATTTAAGTTTGGATATTTACAACCGCCTTTCATCAGGTTTATTACAAAAACGCACATTACCACTCGAGTCAGGCGCCGGAACTATGACCGACAACTTGGGTTCAGTAATGAATAAAGGTGTCGAATTATCTTTGAATACTTATATTATTGATACCAAAGATTTTAAATGGGGTGTAAGTGGTTCATTCACAGCCAATCAAAACGAAATTGTAAACTTATTTGGAAATACAACCAAAGGATATGTATTTATCAATAGTAGTACTCAAAAATGGATGGTAGGCGAAAGCATTAATTCTATTTATGGATATGTGTATGATGGCGTTTGGACTCCTGAAGCACTACAAGAAGCAAAAACAAATAAAGATTTACGAGCTGTAAATGCAGCTGGAAACTTTATTGCTCGCGAAGGACAAGCCAAAATTAAAGACTTTAATGGCAATGGTATCGATGCCAGCGACCGTCGTATACAAGGTCATGCCGATCCTTCGTGGACTGCCGGTTTAAGCACCAACCTTTCGTACAAAGGTATTGATTTTAATATGAGTTTGTACACTGCACAAGGTATGACTGTTTTCTCGCCTTTTATCGAAGAGTTTACGAATTACAACGATCGTGGCCGTCAAAAATTAGCAATGGATGATTATTACGTACCTGCAGGAGCATATATGTTGGCCGATGATGGTTCATTTTATGTTCAGCAAACGGCTATAAATAATCAATCTCGTCCGATGGTTTATACCGATAATGGAACAAAAGCAAACAGCGGACCATATTGGCACAATGGTAGAGAAACAGCAAATGACATGCCCGGCTCTTGGGTTGATGCATCGTATGTAAAAATTCGCAATATTTCATTGGGCTATTCCTTGCCAAAAACAGTAGTAAAAACCTTAGGAATTTCTAATTTCCGTTTATATTGCAATGTGTTGAATCCTTTTGTTTTCAGCAACTATCAAGGTTTCGACCCTGAGTGGGCTGGTGCTTCTATGGGTAAAGACAATGGCCCCGCCTCTGTAACTTATCAGTTTGGTGTTAATGTAAAATTTTAATACATAACTAATTTAATAAAGATTCAAAATGAAAAAAATAATTTATATACTTACATTTGTTTCAGCCATTCTGACTACAGGATGTTCCGATTTTTTGACTGAAACAAATAAATCGAATCCCGATGCTGCCACGTTTTATAAAACCACATCGGGTTACGAATCATTAGTCAATGCTTGTTATTCCACTTTACGTAATGTTTATGGAGGCAATGCTGAAATTTTTGTTGCTGGTACCGATTTATACAAAATTGGTCGCTCTGGTCTGGTTTCGCAAGGGTTGGGTAATTATCAGGGTTTAACACCGGCTGATAATGGCGTAAAAGAATTTTATTCAACTGTATATCAGTCGATAAAACGATGCAACGATGCCGTTTATTATGGCGAATTGTACAAACATAGCGCAGTAAGAGTTGCCGAAATGCGTTTTTTGCGTGCATTCTATTATTTCCAGTTGGTTCAACAATTTGGTGATGTGGCTTTAACTACCGATGTAATTTCTACACCGATTACGAATTATCCACGCACTCCGGCTGCCGATATTTATGCATTTATTATTACCGAAATGAAGGCTGCACTAGAAGTTTTACCAGCTACGGCTGCCTCCAGAATAAACAAACGTGTTGCTAACCATTATTTATCATTGGTTCATCTTACACGTGGATATGAAACTTTTGCTGTTGCCACCGATTTTCAGTCGTCGATTGATTACGCCACTGCAGCTATAGCCGGACAAGCACTTAACTTGCCTTTCGATGGAAAAACAAGTATATTCTTCCCTGGAAATGAAAAAAATGCAGAAATAATTTTTGCAGTGCAATACAGTGCTACTTCGCTCGAAACAGTTTCAAAAGGAAACTCACAAGCATCATATTTTGGTTCATATTTGGGTGGTTCAGATGGTGCTACCGGTGATGGTATGCCTTATATTGTTACCAGTGTAAAACCAACTATGCGTTTGTACAATCTATTAGCTGCCGATCCTGCAGATAAACGTTTTGCAGGTACATTTATGCAAGAACTCTATGGAACAGTTTCAACAGGGAAATGTAGTTTTTATTCGTATTTTATTAAATTTGATACAAAAAACGATTTAGAAGTGCTCATGTATTATCCTCGTCCGGGAGCTACTCAAGCCGATGTAGATGCGTGGAAAGCTGTTAATGCTGCTAAACGTAATGCTGCAACAATTAAATGGCCGGGTACAAATAATTGGGAAAAGAATGATTTGGACAAAGATTTTCCTAATATGAAAAAGTTTTCTGATCCAACTTCACCTTTTAATACTTCCGGTAGCCGCCGCGATATTTTCCTGGCTCGTTTAGCCGAAACTTATTTAATTCGTGCTGAAGCCTATATTAAATTGGGTGGAAAACAAACAGAAGCAAAAAATGATATTAATGTTGTTCGCACCCGTGCCGGAGCTGCTGTTATCACCGAAGCCAATGCTACTATAGATTATATTCTTGATGAACGTGCACGTGAATTTGCCGGTGAATATAATCGTTGGTGTGACTTAAAACGTACCGGAAAATTGGTGAGCTATGTTACTTTGTATAATACCGATGTGCCCAGTGATGCTAATATGAAAGGAAATGATGGGAAATACAAAATTCTTCGTCCTATTCCTCAAGATGCTATTGGCTTGAATACAGCCACTATAACACAAAATCCGGGTTACTAATTTATAAAACTGCAATAAAAAGAGGTGTTCAATTTTTTTTGAACACCTCTTTTTTATTATAATCAGGTATATTGCATTTAAGCCTTTAGCTACTTTAGTTTATTCTAGAAATAATTTTAAAGTGTATGGAATTTGGAATTTCTTAGACTTAAAATAAAAATCTATTTGATTTTTGGTTTCAAAAATAAGTGCCCAATAAATCCAAGTATTAGCCAGGGTATAATTCCATCCATCATGTGAGCGTAAATATCAGGAGCTTTATACCAAATAAAATTGGAATAGGGCACATAAAGAAATGAAATAAAGCCAACTCCTACCGAAATCAAAAGCTTGTTGAGCAAAGATGAGTCCTCTTTTTGTTTAAAAAGCCAAAACAACATTGCAGCAATAATAATGGTAATAATTACACCCCGAGTCATTGGAAGTGCCATGCTGTTTGAATCATTGATTCTGTAATTTAGAATTGCCCAGGTACTGTATTCTTCATTCCACGATAAATCCACTTCTTCAGGATTATCAGGGTTAGGCATACCAAGCATATACATACCTTGTTCTAGTCCAAGTTTATCCAACTGATTCATAATACTGTCCTGCAATGGAGTATAAGCATGTGCGCTTTTATGAAAATCGGGCATGGCATAGGATAAAAACTGCCACAAAAAGAGGATGACACCTCCAATAATTGAGAAAAGAATGTGTTTCTTCATAAACTTTATTTTTTATTTATTACACATAAAAACATTTTGTGTTGAAAAAAGTTCATATTGCAATATTTAAGCTGTTTTATGATGCAGATTAACTGACAATTTTTTTTTTATCGGATCAATAATGGAGAGCCTCATTCTGAATTCAGGATGAGGCTCTATTCACTTTTGAAGTTGATTAAAAACGATAATACCTTATAAATTTTATGAATAAACAAAAGTCATACAGTGTTTTGTTTATCAGGCTAATTAGTCTTTAAACTCCTGTATGTCTTTATAACATTTTATAAGTTTGTCAATGTCTTTCTGATTTTTGAAATAATCCGCGAGACCTATAATCAATCCAACAACTACTCCAACACCCATTCCGGTAAGCATTGCCGGATTCATTAATTGGGGACTCAACATTAAGAATATTGCAAAAAATGGAATCATTAACAATAAACCAATAATTGTTCTCATTCGGGTAATAATTTTAAACTTTAAGGCTTTCTGAAGCAATTCGCTTGTCGAAAATTGATCCATTTTCATTTTTTGCAATAACACTATTTTATAAACCTGCCAAAGTGCGGCTAAAACAAATAAGCCTGAGAACATTCCACATCCTGCCAAACTTAAGAGTCCGGTGTAATAATATAGCGGAGTTATAAACGAAAATACCGCTGACAATATGAGGTAAATCACTTCGTATCTCATTAATTTGTCTTTAGCACTTTGATACCGGTTATCCATAATTTCGTTTAATATTTTTTTGTTCAGTGATTCGTTTTTTTCAAGTTTGGTATTCATATCGCTCCAAATTGATTTTATTTCATCTATTTCCATATGCTGTTTTTTTTTGATGGTTAGTCATTTGAGTTAATTTTTCTTTTATCCGCTTAATTCTTACACCCACATTACTTTTGCTTATTCCTATTATCTGAGCAATTTCGTCATACGACCGGTCTTCCAAATAAAGCAGAATGATAGCTTTTTCGAATGCATTAAGCTTATTGATAAGGAGATACAATTTTCTGATGTCCGTTGTATCGGCACTATCGGTGTATTCCAGTTGTTCATCAGTTAGACCTTGAGTTTTCGGTCTCTTTCCCGATTTTCGCAAAAAAGTAATACAGGTATTTAAAGAAATGCGATACATCCAAGTCTGAATTTTACTATCACCCCTAAAATCAGGAAAGCCTTTCCATAAGTTGATGACCACTTCCTGAAACAGATCATCGGGAGTCTCTGTTTCGTTGGCATACATATAGCAAAACTTATAAATTAATGCTTTGTTTTGCTCTATCAGATTTACAAATTGTTTTTTTTGTTCTTCCATGAAATTTAAATTATTGTAGCATTCACAGGGTTTTGGTAGAGGATCCTTTCAATATTTACCCGCAACTTACTGCAAAATACACTTGTTTTCAACCTTAGTCGCAAAAATGCCGAAAATATTACAGTCAAGGTAGATTATTTTGTAAAGAAATAAAAAAGTACCGAAACTAAAAAGTTTTAATCCGTGATAATTAAAATATTACGGGTTAAATTAATGGTCTCTTTTATTATTTTCAATTTTTCATTTTGTTTATCCATAGGGTTACACTTCAATGGAGGTTCGAATGCCGTTTTATCAATTTTTTCTGATTCACTTTGTATCGAAAAAATTTTAGCACATAACAAAAATTTGATTCTACATATAACATATTGAATTTAAAACATATAATTTGACCATTACCTTTCGGATTCGGACTGACCTCGTCCGGTGAACCGAAAAACAAGTGAGGTAGGCGGTTAAAAATCGTCCTTGTTTGAGTTCCGACGTATTCCGTCGGAATGAGTTTGGACGATTTGAGCCTACCGAGCGTAAGTTTTTCGAGTGAAGCGGGCGTAGTCAAACACTCTATTCCTTTTTCCCTCTCCAGTAGGAGAGGGTGTCCGCAGGACGGGTGAGGTGTTTTTTGCATACTTTTTTGTTTCAAGACAAAAAAGTATGTGGGGTATGGGGCCGCTCGGCTTTGCCGCTTGGTTTACCAAGAAAGCCCCACATTCAAAAAAGCTTATAACTCGTAAAATATATGTGTTTTTATATTTTTTGTTATGTACTATACGAAAAAATATAAATTTTCGACATTTTAATCTTCCATTTCACACCATAAGCAATCTAAATTTTACGCTGACAACTGGTTTAAATTATTCTGAATTTAAAATATGTGATTTATACAACTTTATACTATTGTTGTGTAATACTTTCATTCATAACATCCTATAATTTTGTTCTTCAAATTATAATTATCAAATACTTGAATAATTAAAGATTTTTTTTTGGAAAGGCGTACAATATACCAGTGAATTTCTAAAGAAGCATAAGGAATAAATCAACTTATTAAAACCTATACGAAACAAAATATGTGGTTTACAAAATCAGCAGCAGTAGTATTAAACGAACTTAGAATTGATCCTGCTCACGGCCTTTCTGGAGAAGAAGCCCTGACCAGATTGACCAAATATGGTGCGAATAAATTACAGGCAGAGAAAAAGAAAAGTATATTTCTGCTGTTTTTCGAACAGTTTAAAAACTGGCTGATTTATATCCTGCTGGGAGCAGTGGTAATCACCATTTTTATGGGGGAATATGTGGATGCAGTTATTATCTTGATGGTAATAATTACTAATGCTGTGCTTGGTGTTGTTCAGGAAGTAAAAGCCGGGAAGGCGATTGAGGCATTGCAGAAACTAACCTTCCCCAAAGCACTGGTTCGTAGAAATGGAGTAGTTCAGGAAATTGATTCTGAAAAAATTGTTCCTGGGGATGTGCTGGTGCTGGATGCAGGAAGAATTATTGCTGCAGATATTAGATTGATTGAATCCGTCAATCTACAGGTGGATGAATCATCATTAACCGGCGAATCGGTTCCTTCCGAAAAAGATGCTACTCTTGTTCAAACTGACCTGAAAACCGCTTTGGGTGACAGGTTGAACTTAGGATTTATGTCCACCATTATTACCGGCGGCAGAGGTGTCGGTATTGTTGTGGGAACAGGCATGAATACCGAAATTGGCAAAATTGCTTCTATCATCAACACGGAAATTAAATCCAAAACACCCTTGGAAATTCGCTTGGATAAACTGGGAAAAACCCTGGGTATCATTGCCATGGTAATTTGTGTTTTGATTTTCATTATTGCCATGCTTCAGGGTAGGAATTTGTCTGAAATGTTTCTAATGTCGGTTTCTCTTGCAGTAGCAGCCATACCCGAAGGACTTGCAGCTATTGTAGCTGTAGTGCTGGCTATAGGTGTTACTAACCTGTCGAAAAAGAATGCCATCATAAAAAAACTCTCGGCTGTTGAAACGCTTGGGTCACTGAATATTATCTGTTCCGACAAAACCGGCACCTTAACTCAAAACAAGATGACCGTTACCAACACTTTCACTCTTGATGGACTTTCAAGTATTGACAAGGAGAATTCTACTTCAAAGGAATTAATATTCCTCGCAAAAGCCCTGATACTTTCATCGGATGCAAGTTATGACAATGGAAAAGGAACCGGAGACCCAACCGAAATTGCCTTGCTTATCATGGGCGATACATTTGGGATGGATCGGAAAGCATTGCACAAAAGCAACAAACGTATCGACGAAGCAGCATTTGATTCTAACCGCAAGTTAATGTCCACATTGGTTGAAGAAGAAGGGAAGTTGAATGTTTATACAAAAGGTGCAATTGGAAACCTGATTGAAATCTGCACGCAGGTTTTGGAGCTAGGTATACCGATTCCCATCACAGAAGTTCACAAAAAGAAATACCACGAAGCAGCTGATAACATGTCTGATCAGGCACTTCGAACTCTTGGGGTAGCTTATAAGCCGGTAAATGAAAAAATTAATCCTTTGGAAATGGAGAAAGACCTCATTCTTATAGGTTTGGTGGGTATGATTGACCCGCCGAGAGCAGAAGTGAAAGACTCCATTCAAAAAGCAAAAAGAGCCGGGGTCACTACGCTTATGATTACCGGCGACCATAAGAATACCGCCTTCGCTATTGCCTATCAGTTGGGAATTGCAAAAAAAATTGAGCAAACTATTACCGGAAAGGAAATAGATGAACTTACCGAATTGGAATTTTCTAAAAAAATCTATAATTATTATGTTTTTGCCCGCGTTTCACCTGAACATAAAGTAAAGATAGTGCGAGCGCTGAAATTGCAGGGTAATATAGTTTCCATGACTGGCGATGGAGTCAACGATGCTCCGTCATTAAATACTGCCGATATTGGGGTTGCAATGGGCATTACAGGTACTGATGTTGCCAAAGGTGCTTCGGATATGATACTCGTGGATGATAATTTTTCAACCATTGTTACCGCCATTGAACAGGGAAGAAATATATATAATAACATCAAAAAGGCTGTAATTTTCCTTATCACCTGTAATTTGGGCGAAGTGCTAACTATATTCGTCGCACTTATAATTGGCTGGAAAGCTCCACTGCTTGCCACACAGCTCTTGTGGATAAACCTGATTACCGATTCTCTCCCAGCTATTGCACTGGGCATGGATCCCGGAACCCATGATGTTATGAAAGAAAAACCACGACCAGCCAAAGAAAGTTTCTTTGCAAACGGCGCAGGAATGCATGTCATGCTTGGTGGATTTTTAATAGGAGCATTAACAATAAGCGCGTATTTTTATGGCTATTACGAGCATGGATATTCCCTGTTTGATAAGCAAGTACCACAAAATACAATTGATTGTGCACGTACCATGGCATTTATGGTGTTGGTAGTTTGTCAGTTATTTTATTCGTTGGCTTTGAGGAATGAACGAAAATCCATTTTTACTATCGGATTTTTTTCGAATAAATACCTTGCAGCTGCCATCCTTGCAGGCTTGGCACTTCAACTTCTGGTAGTTGGGATACCAATAATTCAAACAGCCTTTCATTTGCAAATGCCTGATTTTAGAGCCTGGGGGATAATTTTCGCACTAGGAATTACACCATTAGTCCTAAACGAGTTAATTAAGATATTTATCCGATTATCCTATAAATCAAAGACAAAATAGCCTGATGCCGAATAGCCCTTCTCAACCGGAATAAAGCAACAACAAATAATTAGCAAAAAACATTAGGAAGAATGAATAATGTAATTTTCAATACCAGCAAGTTTATTATTAGGTGTTTAAGCTAATTTGTTTAGTATAAAACATAAATCAAATACTACAACTAATATATTGAAATTCAAAAGTATAATTTATCTTAACCCAATTTTCAGTTTAGTTCATACTATCCTGTGTTTGGTAAATTGTCCCGCTTTGTTAATGCAAAAAGATAAAGCTTTTCTTATTATATTTGTGTCTGGATTGCCTGAATTTTCCTGGGAACTCGACGTATTTTGGAAATTGCGCCGAAATAAGTTCTTTATATCAGCAAGGACTGATTGACTTGTGCATTTTATTGTTTCTTTTTTTTCCAGTAGTCTTTATAATAGCTGATTTGTTCTTCCAACATTATATCTTGTCCCATCAAGTACCTGTAATATGAGGTTAATATTATACCTGACATATCATCTGGATGTAAAACACCTAAGTCGTTAAAATATTTTGACAATCTTGAACCTCCCCATAATCTCCAATTATTTCTCATCCACATACCTAACCCAAAATGAGCATTTGCTGTAAATTCATTCTTAGTCATTTTTCGAACTTTTGCTTTAATTGAGTCTGCCCAAAAACTATCAATTTGTTTAAAGCAATCTTTTAAATCTGTTGGAATATAAACTCCATCAATGCTATCTTTTTTAATATTTTCAAGATACTTTTGTTCTTGCTCCTTATTTGATCTTTTATTCTGAGCCAGCATGTCTTGATTGAATATTGTCAGAATCAAGATTAAATTTAAAATTGTCAGTCTTACTTTCATTCTTTTTTGTGTTTTTAAAATTTCATTTAACTCGCCAGCTAATGGGTCTAGGTGTGTATTGAACTAAACCTTCGGTAAAAACCAGACCATTTAACCCGATATTATCTAATTTTTCCATTCAACATCCAAAAATAGATAATTATTATGATATTCACATTATAAATTATTAAAAATGTGAATATATGCAAGCAAAGTCACAAAAGGTAATTTTGCGTTTAAGCAATAGCCGTCACAAGCTTGCTTGATGACAGCTGAGCGTAACAAAATGAACGCAATTAAATCGCAACACCCCGTCAAGAGCAGTGCTTGGCGGGGTGTTTTGCGTTCGGGGTGATGCGTTTAAGTCCGATGATGTTAGGTTCTCGTTCATTTTCTTCGTAATATTATTTTAGTCGTTTCCTTACTCGTTGATACTCCAGTCTAAAACTTTCTTGAAGTTGTCTGAAAGTAATTCGCAGTTCGTTGTTTCCTTCTCGTAGTACGCTCAAACGTTAATGCAGTTCATTCATACGTTAATTCGGAAGGCTTATTCCTTTTATACGGTCGCTCATACGTTAATGCGGGAGCTTGATACGTTAATGCGGAACGCTATTTCATCTTTTACCATCGTTCATACGTTAATGACGGAGGCTTATACGTTAATGCGGGAGCTTCATACGTTAATGCGGGTCGTTATATGTTAACTGCCGGAGGCTATTACACTTTATACGGTCGTTATTTCTCTTTTTACGGAGGTTATATGTTAATAGCTCAACCTTTATTTCTTTCCTACCAAGCCTTAAAACCTTTTGTAGTTGTCGAATGTAAAACTTCTCTTGCTTATTTGCAAAATTAAGTTGAGTAAAATGACAAATACGAATGAAATTATAAACTTACAGTTCATTGTTTTTTTGTTTCAGACTTGTATTGCGCTTTCTAAGTCAGCTAAAAAACAATGTACTGTGACCGCTCTGCCCTATTAAAAAAGCTATAAAAGCCATAGCAACACATTTCTAATAAGTCTCCGTTGGTATGGCTTTTTTTGCTTTTTGGGGCGATTATTCTTTCTCGATCACATTGTCTTTCTATTTGTCTATTCAACCAACTTTATCTAAACTTACTCTATAACTCAAATTTTTTTCGCATTTTCTTCAACATTTCAGGCTTGGTATCTACGTTTGAAAATTTTCCTTTGTACTCTCCGTTTTTAAACAGTAAAAAGGTCGGAAAATTCTTTAATTTGTATTTATGTACCAAATCATTTTTCTCGGCATAATCTATGTCAAATTCCATGAAACGAAATTCATTAGGTTTTTCCGTATTGATTTCATCTATTACAGGTCGTAGAATTCTGCACGGAACGCACCAATTGTCTAAAAGGCAGGCAACTACTTGTGGCGAAGAGTTTATCATTTCTTCAAAACTTGTAAAGTCTGATACTTTAGCCATTTCATTTTTATCTACTTTCGAGCGTTTCAACTTTCCTCCGCATTTAGGACAAACTGTTTTTTTGCTTTCCCACTTTTTGTTCTTAATTGAACCGCACCACAGACATTTTATTTTTTCTAATTCGGCACCTGTAATTGGATTTTCCCAATTCATATATGCACTAACAAGAGCCCAATATTTATCTTTGTCTTCAGCAAACATCCTTGCAAATTCTTCATTGTCTGGGAGTTCTACTCTCGTAGCCTTTTCAGTAACGGCTGCAAGAAACAAACGATTACAGTGGTTGCACTTTCTGTTGTCAATATCTTGTCTGCACGATTTTTCGAAATACCGTTCACTAACTATTTGGGCAGAATAACCACAGGTAGTACAATTAGATTTATAGATCTGTTTTGTTTTCATTTTTTAATATTATTCTGTATTCAATTTATTTTATCACCGGTTTTATAATCGAATTTTTCATTTTTTTCAAAATGCCCAAGGTCGTTTTCTACTTGATATTTCAATTTTACGTGTCTTGGATTACTCGGGTTAAATGCATTATTGACAATTAAATTTTCCAATCGATTTGCTAACTTAACTTGACTACAACAATTATTGCATTTATCACAAATATACCATTCGTTAGGACAAACTGTGGAAATCCTACTGTCTACTATATTTAAACATTTCCAATTAAGACAATGATTCAAATAAACTACTGAATGATACTTTGAACACTCAAGATTTGTGCAATAAAATGTAGTAACCCTATAAAAGGCAAATTCAGAAGTTCTTACGTCTCGTAATAATTTACTACATGAATCACATTTTAATTTCTTAATCAATCTGTTTGCACGATTAATTAAACTAACAAATCTATAATATTTATCATCTTCAAAAGGTAGTTCTAAAATCTTTATTAAATCTCTTAATGTGTATTTACTCCATTCTAAATGATTGTGGTCGGTTTGGCATGCCTGAAAACACTTACCATTGTTGCACCAATAAAATATTTTTTTCAGTTCTTGATCTTCTTCAGATTTTACAGCATCACAAAAGGTTATTCCATGTGGTATTTCATACAATTTAGTAAAGTGATTAATTTCTTTTTTCGACCATCTAAATTGATAGTTTTCATTCTGAATTAATACTTGTTTTTTTTCCTTATCAAAATCATAATTTTTACCGCAGATATTAACTTCATTATTATCTACATAAAAGTCTTTACCTTCAATGTTTAAGTACCATTTTGAACTTTTATCTTCTGATTTTGAAATCCATGTTCTACCTTTACATTCTTCAAAGAAGTCTGAAAATAGTAAAATTGCATCTATATTTTCATTCACAAATCTACATACGATTTCAGAAATTGATTTTTCTTCAATGTAGGAATTTTGATTACTCAATGACTTTATAACATTAAGACAAATACTTACATTTAAGTTTAATTTTGTAACCGTAGCAAGAGTTGAAAACTGATTTATACAATTTTCAATTGACGTGATTTTCCCTCTATGAATTAAGGAGAATAATTTGCGAAGTAATAAGGGCTGAATGTGTATTGGAAATTTATCAAAAACCTCAATTGCTTTATTGAAGTCGATATTGTTAGTATGCCCATTAAGCCAAAGGGAAACTTTTTCAAAATCGTTTCTTTCCTCACTTATAAAAGTGAAAATTTTATTTTTTAAATTTATATCAATATTTGTCAGATTTACAATTGAGGTTAAATCGTTTACGGTTACGTTATCATTGTATATAAATTTTGGAATAATTTTCTGACAAAACAAAATACAATTATCGATGGTGCTATTACTTAAAATTACTTTGGTGATTTTAAGTAAATCATCGCTTTTGATTTCAGATTGACTTTTAAGTAAATCCGCAATATATTTGACTCTATCTGAATTCTCAAGGTTAAATAAACTGTTGTAATTTGAAAAATATGCTTTCTTGATTTTACTAATCAGTTCGTATGTTGTAATCAAATTATCTAATGAACTCACTTCATCCAAATATGTCAACAAGTTTTGAGTGTTATAGGCATAACTTGAAGAATCAAAGCTCACATTGTATTTGTTTTCTGCATTATAAAAGTTTAGCCATAAAGCGATTTGAAATTTCAATTGAAGTTTTTCGAAAACAAATTGAATCTTATTTAAAGGCATTTCAATTAAAAGAAATACTAATAATCCGAAATTTTCAATATCGTCATAGTTTAAAATAGCTTCTAATTTTTCTAAAAAATACTCTTCGTGAAATTCATTAGGAGCTAATAAAAACTCTTGATAGGAAAGCCTAGATTTAAATTTTTTGAAAAAATCCTTATTGGGCTTGTAATACTTGGTTAAATTCCATAATTCAAATTGCAATTCTATAGGGGTATAAGAATTAAATTTTTCAATTGTCGCTTTTGAAATTATATTATCACTTTTAACGCTATCAATAAAAAGTTTAAATTTTTCAATTACTTCAATATTCAAAGAAGTAAAATCAATCATTAATATAACCCCCAATATTTTATCAGCAAATGAACGGTTTAGTTCAATGACTGATTGAGTTTTAGAAATAATCTGAATTGCATTGATTATATCATTAATAGATTTATATGAAATTTGATTGAAATTTAAGATTTTCTTTTCAATGATATCTGATATTATTTTGGTGTTATTGGAATAATTAAATATTCTTTCTAAATTTTCTAATTCAATATTTGAATCAACATATGAAAAAATATCTGTTGGGAATTCATAGTATTTATCTTCATAATCATCATTCATAGATAAAGTTACATTATCTACAACATAAGTTTTTGATTCCCAAATTTTATATAGAATTTCTAAATCAATTTTATTA
>CAMBSB010000132.1 GCA_945870155.1 Paludibacter jiangxiensis
AAAAAAGCATTGCGAATGGCAGTGCTTTTTGGTTTGTTTCAAGGACTAATGCCACTTATTGGCTATTTTGCTGGCTTTAGTTTTGCAAAACAAATAGCAAATTATGATCATTGGATTGCATTTGTATTACTGGGAGGTATTGGTCTGAAAATGTTTGTAGAAGGACTCAAACCCATCGACCCTCATTGCGAAATTAAAACCAATCCATTTAAATGGAAATTACTGCTTACCCTGGCTCTGGCTACAAGTATCGATGCTATGGCTACAGGTATTGTATTTGTTTCATTTCCTGAACGGATATGGATTGCAGTAGCAAATATCGGAATTATCAGTTTTATTTTCTCACTTTTAGGTGTATATTTAGGAGTACATTTTCGTTCAAAAATTAAAATTAACGTTGAAATACTAGGAGGTATTATTTTAATTGGTATAGGTTTAAAAATTCTCATAGAACATCTTTCAAGCATCTGAATTCACTATTCAGCACTAAATAAGCAAATTATGTATTTTAAAAAATTTTTATTTTTCATTTTATTCTTAATTATTTCAGTTTACACAATTATTGCTTCCGAACCTTCTTCAAGCTATAAACTATATGGCTTTGTTCGAAGTGATATTTATTTAAATACAAGAAAAAATTATGAAGCAATTGATGGCCTTTTTAATATTCATCCATTGCCAAAAGATACAACTTCAGCAGGAATTGATAAAAATGCCACTCCAAACTCAGAAATGTTGAGTGTTGCAAGTCGTTTAGGTATTGATTTTATCGGAACCGAAATATTGGGCGCAAAATCAGCAGCAAAAATTGAATGTGATTTCGGAGGAGTATCGTCAAATTATTATCTTTTGCGCTTACGTCAGGCATATTTAAAACTTAACTGGCAAAAAACTGAGTTACTAATTGGACAAACATGGCATCCAATGTTTGCCAATATTTCACCTGTAACTCCTTCATTAAGTGTTGGATCTCCATTCCAACCATTTAACAGAAGCCCACAAATACGTTTAAAACAGAATCTCAATTCAAATTTTTCTGTTTTGTCAGCCGTTTCATATCAGATGCAATATATGTCGCAAGGTCCAATTGGATCAAGTGCATCTTATATGAAAAATGGACTTTTACCAAGTTTGCATGTTGGTATTGATTTTAAAAATTCCAATTGGAATTCAGGAATTGGATTAGACGGTAAATCACTTAAAATCAATCATGAACGATTAAATTCTGCATCCGCAGTAATTTATGCACAATATGCAAATAAAAAATTTCAGGTACGAGCCAAATCTGTTTTAGGTCAGAATATGAGTGAATATTTGATGATAGGTGGTTATGGAGTTAGTGGTATAAATTCCATTTCAGGTGAAGCAACATACACCAATTTAAATACTTCCAGTTCATGGATTAGTATGGCGTATGGGACTAAAGTTCAGCTAGGAGTTTATGGTGGATTTATTCAAAATTTGGGTTCAAATAAAAATTTATTGGCTTCGTCCACAGGAAAATTTACTTCTTATGGTTATGGGTATTACCAGGATAATCAATTACTAATGGATAATTTATATCGTGTTGCAACAAACATCACCTATAATTTAACCAATTTCAGATTAGGATTTGAATATGAATTAACCACTGCCAAATATGGTAAAATTTTAGCAACCGGCAGAGTATCAAACCCATATAGCGTTTCAAATCATAGACTTGCAGCTTCTATCAGCTATATTTTCTAAGCTTTTAAAATTTGCATTTCACATTTTTTACAATCAAATTTCAATTCATAGCTTTGATCGTTATTTCTCAAATATAGCGGTTCTTTCAAAATGGGTTGGTTACCTTCGCGGGGACACCAGCCCATTTCGTATTTTATGCAATGTTTGGTAAACATCAAAGGAACACCTTCAGCGGCTTTCACTTCGAATCCAAATTGAACATCTTCAACACCATGTTCCTGGTAAAATGTTTGTGCAAGTTTATTGGAAACATTGCCCAAATAACTAAGTTTTTTAGCAGGGAAATTAGTTTTTTCAGGAAGTTTTGGTTCTTCGCGAATATATGCTGAAACCCTTATTAAATCTAATTGATCTGTTGCTAAACGACGCCATTCGCTCAGTAGCGAAGCGGGGAAAAACCAAGGCTCATCTATTTGTATATCAATGCTTTTAGCTTCGTAAATAGTATTGCCAAATTTAGAAAGTTGGTTTTTAATATTGTCGTTAACAATTTCAGGTTTCTGAGCTAGTTGCTTTACTGCTTCCACTTCGAGAGTTGAATTTACACCTTCTTCGTCAGTAATTTTTAAAGCAAATCCCTTATCTGTTTCAAAAAAATTCAGGTAAATTGATATTTTTCGTTCCGATGTTTTTCCATTTAATATTTTCTCAAAAGCCTGATCCTGATTACGATACAATAAAACTCCTACATCCATGCGTGGCATATCGGCCGGAAAAATTTGAACTCTGTCTTTTCCCTTATCCCCCACTCTATTATTTGATTGGGATTCAACTCTATTTACCCTGAATCCGGTTAAATCGCTGTGCTTATTGATAAAACAAAGCCCATCACCATTATTAAGCAAATTTCCATTATGCATTTCGAAAAAATTGCGCCCAATATATGTAACTTTACCTATAGGTTCACCCAGCGACTTTGGAGTTTCGGGTTGGTAAATTCCTGCATGTCGTTCATGTAAAAAATAATCAGTAGAACCACGTCGAAAGCTTTTTTCAGCATTCGGTTCAAAAAAGAAAGTTGTTTTACCCAAGGATGATTGCTTGTATTTTGAACTTCCTTCTAAAATGGCATCGAATTTTTTACGGTAAAGTGCCGTAATATTCTTCACATAATCAGCATCTTTTAATCTTCCTTCAATTTTAAATGACATGATACCGGCTTGCATCATTTCTTCCAAACTTTCAGATAAATCAAGATCTTTCAACGAAAGTAAATGTTTATTTTTAACTAGCACATTTTCATCTGCATCCAACAACTGATAAGGTAAACGGCAATATTGGGCACATTGACCACGATTAGCACTCCGCCCACACATAGCCTGACTCATATAACATTGACCGCTGTAACTCACGCATAAAGCACCATGTACAAATGCTTCGAGCTCAACATTTGTTTGAGCAGTGATTTCGGAAATTTGCTTTAAAGATAATTCACGGGCCAAAACCACACGCGAAAAGCCGGCATTTTGTAAGAATTGTATTTTTTCGACAGTTCTATTATCAGTTTGTGTACTGGCATGAAGTACAATAGGTGGCAAATTCATTTTCAGAATACCCATATCCTGAACAATCAATGCATCGGCACCGGCATTATAAACCTGGTGAATTAATTTTTCGGCTTCGGGCAATTGATCATCGGTTAGAATTGTATTTAGAGCAACAAAAACTTTTGAGCGATATTGATGTGCATACTTAACTAGCAATTCAATATCTTCTATTGAATTGCCGGCAGCTGCACGTGCACCAAATTGTGAAGCCCCAATATAAACCGCATCAGCGCCGTGATTAATGGCTGCGATTCCACAATCAAGATTTTTAGCCGGGGAAAGAAGTTCAATAATTTGTTTTGAAAGACCGGTACCCTGAAAGGGAAATAAATTGGTATCTTCTTTTAACGCGTTTATCATTTTTCCTTTTAGGATTAGGTGAAATTTTTAATGAATTTTCTCCAAATCATAAGGAGTTTCTTGATAAACGAAATAATTTAACCAATTGGTAAATAATAGATTAGCATGACTACGCCAACGCACTATTGGTTCGTTTTCAGGATTGTTATCAGGATAATAGTTTTGAGGCATGTTGATGGGTAAACCTTTTTGTAAATCGCGCTTGTATTCGGTATTGAGAGTTAATGGTGAATATTCCGAATGTCCTGTAATAAAGAAATCCCTGCCATTGCGAGCCATAACCATGTAAACACCTGATTCCGGTGATTCCGAGAGTAAAGTTAGTTCTGAATTTTTTAGAATATCTTCGGCTCTAATTTCGGTGTGACGACTATGGGGCACGTAAAACACATCGTCAAAACCCCTGAAAATCGGGTTATGAGGATTGTGATTAAAATGCTCAAAAACTCCAAACATTTTGGCTTCCAGTGGATATTTTGGAATTCCATAATGATAATGTAAACCCGCTTGTGCAGCCCAACAAATATGAAAAGTTGAAGTAACATGTGTTTTAGCCCAATCAAAAATTTGTGTTATCTCAGGCCAGTAATTCACTTCTTCAAATTCCAACTGCTCCACCGGTGCTCCGGTAATTATCATTCCATCATAATTGCTTTTACTTATCTCATCAAAAGTCTTATAGAATGTCATTAAATGCTCGATTGGTGTGTTTTTGGATGTATGACTTTCCATGTGCAGAAAATCAATCTCAATCTGCAAAGGCGAATTTGATAACAAGCGAATTAAGTCAGTTTCAGTAGTAATTTTTATTGGCATCAAATTCAGAATCACTATTTTAAGTGGTCGAATTTCCTGACTTGATGCTCTTTCTGAATCCATCACGAAGATATTTTCGTGACGTAAAACATCTACTGCGGGTAAAGTTATGGGTATATTTAATGGCATATTTTTATTTCGGGTTTAGAGTTTCGGGGTTGAAGTTTGGCGTTTGATGTTTCTTTCAATCAGCTTTTTCATTCTTCATTCTTCTATTTATAATACTTTCGATACAACTCCCAATAATGTGAACTTCCAATAAAATCTTCAAGAAAATCGTTTAATTTTAGCAGTAATTGAGGTGATTCTTTATTTACCATCCAACCATGTCCCTGTGTAAAACTAATTGGAAGTGAGATGTTTATATTCTCATATTGAAGTTTCATTTTTCGGGCTAAGTGTTCGGGGCAAATTGTATATTTTACTTTGCCCTCTGAGATTAATTTAACAACTTCTTCAGCGTTTGTATTTTTAATTTCGATAATATAAATTGAATCTGCAATTTCACGCGCTAAATGCTTTAAACGCAAATTATTTCCTGAATTAAAGGGAATAAAAATTGTATCTCCTGCTAAGTCAATTTGAGTATTTATATTAATTGAGGTTTTGTTTTCTGAGTTTAAAAATTCTTGTTGAATTAACACTAATTTTGAATTTAAAATAGAATTCGTAAAATTCACATCATCTATAAATTCTGTCGTGATTGGTGTAAAATTGGCAACTATTTGTACATCACCGTCTTTTAAACTTTCAATCGATTTTTTTATATCATTTTGTTGGCTTATTACCAACTCAAGGCCAAGACTATCGGCAAATGCCTTTATTATTTCATATTGAAACCCGGATACCGTATCCTTTTGTAGCTTAAAACCTACACTACTTTTTTCAGTTAAAACCGACAAACGACCCGATTCAATTATTTCAGGTAAATCTTTAATATTTTCAGAACCAGAGATTTGCCAGTATCCTATCGCAATGATTGAAATGACAACTAGAATTGAAATTAAAATCCTCAATTTTATTTTCATTTTTCAAATATTTAAATGATTACAAATGAAAAATATTACAAATAGCTTAAAAATTCCTCTTTAATTTAATCATAAAAATTCCAAGTTAATCCCATTTTAAAGATAGCCGGATTGATAGGGTAATTAGGCATTGAATAATAAACACCTTTCATAAACAATTGGTTCACATGATAATATTCGGCAAAAAAACGAGTTCGTTTTAAATGAAAATTTGCATATACATTCAAGACCGGATAATTTCCAATTTTCATGTACTTTTGAGAATAAAACTGACCCAAAGCTGGCATATAAGCTGGTGCATAATAGGCAGTATGATATCTGACATCCGCCCCAAGCTGTATACTTAACACATCGAACCATTTGTCGTGAAAGTATAAATTGTGATACAAAGCCAAAGTTGGGAGAGGTATAACATCTTGATTTGATGATAATTGATATACTGCATTGTTTTCGAGTACAAATTTTCCAACATGAAAATCCCATTTCAAATTTGCTGCTATAACCTGCACGCTACCTTTAAATTGTGAAGGCAGACTATCGGTATTGAAATAAATTTGATTACCTACATTCTCAACGCTTACATTCAAATTTAAATAACGTTTAGGTAAAGAGAAATTACCGCTTACATTGGTTCGAAATATTTTCGAGAATTCATTTTTCCATTTAAAATGATTGGAATAATAATTATTCAAAAAATAACTTGGTGCATCATTTCGAATAAATCCCTTGGCTTCAAGGGCTATGGTATCATTCCAAAGTCTGAAAAAACCACCCACATTTCCACTCAACAAAAAGTCGCCCACTTTGTAACCAATTAAATCTAATTCGCCTAAAAATTTATACTTAAATTTCTGACCCAATTCTTTGGATAAAATTCCTCCTACTTTAGTATTAGACTCGAACTTATTATTTAAAATCGTATCTACTAAAAAATTATATTTTTCTACTTCATTTTCGAGATAAGCTGTTAAACCAAATTTAGCCCATTTATTAAACTCCTCAGCTAAACTTATCGAAAATGTATTAGTAAGTGTTTGTAAAGCAGCAGTATCGCGAGTTTCGATTGGGAAATATGAGTTTTTGTAGAATTTAGATTCCAGTGTATTTTCAAAGTATCTTTTTTGTAAATTATCGTATTTTATGGTGTGAGCAAAACGCGTAACCGGTATAAATTCAGTTAAGGTTGTATCTTTATCATCTTTGGGGTTTTTAACCTTCTTTTCAAAGCCTAAACTATACTGATGATTATAATAAAACTGTAATTGACTATAAGTTGAAAGTGCATCAACCGACATGCGCACGGGAATGGTTAATGTTTTGTAACCAAATGGTGGGTCAATTATATACGAACTATCAGTAATACCACCATTTTCGTAATTATTTAATGTATTGGTTGATATTAAGCCCGTTGCAGAATAACGTTTACCATTATATGAACCAAATAAGGAACCAGCAAAACGTTTGGCATTCTGCTTGTCATATTCGCCACGAGCAAAAATATAATCGAGCGTAACACCAAAATTTAATTTTTTATTCGCATTAGCTGTAAAAAGAAATGCTATTTGATCTTCTTTATTATTGGTAGTTCCACCCGATAAGTATTTAATTGATGAAAATGGCGTTTTAGTATTGTAAAATGTTGCCGAACTGATTTGCATCATATAAGGATAATATGCATTGGCAAAAATGAATGGATTTGCTTCAGGTCTATCGAAATACAATTTCGATTGCAATGGTGAACATAAGTTCCCATTAAATGAATTAGAAATACTAAACTTATCTATAGCATTGATTTTCTGAAAGTTAATAAAAAATGTATCGACAGGTATGGAATCTACTGCTCCGAATTTATCCAATATTCTCCATGTTTTAACAAATTGATCAACAACCACAGCAGTATCTGAATCAGATTCTTGTGCGTAAATATTGCCAATAAAAACAAATAAAACAATTGATAAAATATTTCTCTTGTTCACGTCTGGTCAGTAATTTAAAATGAAAGTTATGGGTTTAAACTTTCAAAAAAATGAATTTCATGATTTTTAAAAGCACAAAGATACTAAATAAATTAACTCATAAATGTAGGCATTTTGTTATAAATTTAAAAAACCCGAAAAAACATGAACACAATAAACAGCTTTTGAGAAATATCAATATCAATTGACTTAAAAAAATTGATTTTTAAAATGAATTTTTTTTCAATATTTAATGAACCGATTTTTCTTACATAAATTTATACATAGAATTTGATATAAAAGTTTTTATTGTAATTAAATTTTATAACTTTGTGGGTCGATAATAATAATACTAGTGCTGAGTTAAGTGGAAAATGTCGCAATTGTATTAGTGAAGCCGTCACTACTTAGGGTAAAGTATGCTGGTTAGTGACGGCTTCACTATGCATTTAAAGTAATTACCGTCAAAACAGACTTAACACAGCACTAATAGAATATAAAAGATAAAGGATGCAGTGACTTTTATACATGCAGCAACCTGCTCCTCTCAAATAATATTTACCAATTACTTTCTCCTTTTGGAGAAAGAAGTACCCGAAGAGGGATAGTGGTCGAAGAAAGGGGTTGGGGGTGAGCCTTTCTGCCGCAGACAGGGAAAAACGAAAGTAAATCACCAATGCTTTATTTGTATAACAATTTGATAATGATATAATATTATTTTTCAATAATCAGTTATTCAAGAAATTAGCTACATGCGAAAGTTGAAAATATAATTAAATGACCTAATATCCGTAAATCTTAGAATGACATATTGAAACTTATAGATTTAATATTAATCTAATCATACAATGATCCATCAATTGATTACAATATCATTGATCATTTAATGAATAAGGAAACAAAAAAATCAATGAGCGATTAAATTTAAATCTCTGCTAAATGACTTTTGTAATGGGCACATTAAAGTTATTCACATAAATATATGTGAATAATAATTTATTAATTAAGGAATTATAAAATGAGAAACAAACAAAAAGTATTATTTATTTTAGTTTTATTATCAGTAAGTTTATCAGTAAAATCTAGCCCTATAAAATCGGAGCCCTCTGTTCGTATACAAATAATTCAAAACAAAGAAAGCTTAGTTGTTGATTTTAATGGAAGCTGGGAGTTGATAAATGAAAATTCTGATAAAACAATAAACATTGAATCAAAAGATTCAGTATTTTTTTCTATCAAATCAAAGAATATTGAACTGATTTGTAAAACTGATTTTTATAATATAATTTCAAATCATCTAGTGTTAAAAGCAAAAAATTCGACTTCCACACTAACAATACACGATGTGTCGTTTGGAGTAGGCTGGTGGTGGGAAGGTAAGGAAAACAGAATTTATGAAGGAGAAATACACTTATATAAAAACCAAAACAATAATTTTGAAGTAGTGGTACACTTGCCTCTTGAACAATATTTAAAAGGAGTAGTTCCCTACGAAATTGGTGCAGATTCACCCCTTGAAGCACTTAAAGCACAGGCTGTTGCTGCTCGTTGTGAAGCAGTAATAGCTCTAACATCAAAACTTTACAGTGGTAAAAATCACGATTTAACTTCCGATGTTGAATGTCAGGTTTTTAGCGGCAACAAAAAAAGAACGAAAAATTCAGACTCTGCAGTAATTCAAACCAAAGGTACAATACTAACTGAACAAGGAGAGCCTATTAATGCATTTTATGCATCCAACTGTGGAGGTATGCCTGAACTTATTTCTAATGTTTGGCCGGAAAGAGCAAATTCAAAATCCTACTCTGTTTATTCTTCAGATGCAAAAAAAAGAAGAAAACAAAATATTACTACCGAAAGAAAAGCTAAGAAATGGATAAATAGTATGCCAAATGTTTATTGTAATCCAAATAATGGAATAGAATTGCCTATATTTAGTCAACAAAACTTCAGATGGAAACGAATTTTTAATAAAATTGAACTTTCAAAAATGCTTGCTAACAATAATAATTACGGTAAACTTTTGGAAATTAAACCTATTAAAAGAGGAGTTTCTGGACGTATTATCAAAGCAAATTTTATTTTTGAACAAAAAACTTTGCATATTTGCGGCGAATTAAAAATAAGACAAATGTGGAAACCTGCTTTAAGAAGTTCCTGTTTTTATATTGAAGAAACTAATGAAGATTTTATTTTATATGGAGCCGGATGGGGTCATGGTGTTGGAATGTGTCAATCTGGAGCTGTAAGTCAAGCAAAACAAGGTTTTAGTTACAGAAAAATACTTAATCATTACTATCCAAAAGCTACTATTTCTATTATATATTAACTCAAGAATATTTAGCTTACTTAACAATTTATAAACTCTTTTTACATTTAAATTTAATATCTAATACCAATAAATCATAGCATGACTTATTAATAATCAAATATTTAAAATTTAAGTTTTGTCTAATCATATTTTGATTATCAACAAATAAATGTTTATTTTGATTTTTAAAAAAATAAACGACAACAACTAAGCACATAACTTAGTGCTGAGTTAAGTGGAAAATGTCGCAATTTTATTAGTGAAGCCGTCACTTCTTAGTTTGAAGAATGTTGGTTAGTGACGGCTTCAATATGCATTTAAAGTAATTACCGTCAAAACAGACTTAACACAGCACTAGGTTTTTGTGCGTTGTTTAAAAATCATATTCATACAATTTGAAAGTATTTGCAATTTTTCAACAGGGTTAAATCAACAAAAAACCAATAATTACAATCTGAAAACTGAATATTAAAAGAAATAAAATCTATATAATAACAATTTAATCAACACATTATGGGACTATTTGATATTTTTAAAAGAAAAAATATTGCAGAACAAAATTATGAAAATATTGCAAGAATTGAAGAACAAAAACAACCTGAAACCAATGTTCAAGAACATTCAGAAAGCTCACCAACAAAAGACAACAATGTGTCAATTAGTATGCCCATGGATCAAATATACAAATATCTTCAGATTGATTTCGAGAGTAGAGGATACGAAGATGCTTTGAGCAATCCTGATATCTCTTATAGAGATATGAATAAAAAATTAATAATCAGCAACTTAAAAGTTTTATTTAAACAAATTAAGCAAAGCTATTTTGATATTTTGAATAAAACTGAGTTTCACATTAAATCGCGTGAACAAGCCGGGTTAATTGATATTGTAGAGCAACTGAAAAATAGAAAAAACTTGTTGGATAACCATATCAGCGAAATTAACAAAATGGAAGCAGACCTGGAAAAAGGTGAAGATTATATGATTGGTATGTTATTATCGTACGAACGTGGATTTTTGAGAGGTCTTGCAGCTTTATCTTTAGAAACCTTAAACATAAATAGATAGACTATGAATTGGTGGACAAATTTTAAATGTTTTTTAATAGGTTGGAATCCTAACATCCTGAAAAACTGTACCGAAGCAAGTTTTAAAGCTTTAAAGAAATATACTTCTTCTATCCTAATACTTTTATTTATTTGGGGCGTAACGGGTTATACTTTTGCTGAACGTTATTTATCAATAGAATCGTGGTGGGGATGTGCAATAACTTCAATTATTTTTATTGTAATTGTAATACAAATTGAACGACAAGTAATATTAACTGTCGGTAAAAATTTATGGATAGTTGCGTTTAGAATAATTTTAGCAGTTTTAATGGCAGTAATTGGGTCAACCATTCTCGATCAAATTATTTTCAAAAATGATGTTGAAAAAGTACTTGTTGAAATCAGAACCGATAAAGTTAATGAAATTGCAGGCAAAAGACAAAAGACTATCCAATTGGAAATCAATAAATTAAATTCAATAATTGATTCATTGGATGTGATTAACTCCAGATTGAACGATGAAGTAGCCAAGCATCCTACTATAAAAGTTACAAATGTTACAACTGAAAGAATTCCGGTTAGAAACAAAGATGGTTTAAAAACTACTGACACAAAAAGTACGGTTACTACAATTAATGTCCCTAATACACGTATTGAACAAATCAGAACAAATTCGGAAACTACTGATAAATGTAGAAATCGCTTAGATCTTTTGTACAATCAGAAAATTAATGTAGAGGAAACCGTGAGGAAAGAATTAGAGGAAAATGCCGGATTTTTAGAAGAGTTAAAGGCAATGATTATTTTAATTAAATCGGAAACTTTGGCAGGTGTTTTTTACTTTTTACTATTTACTTTTATCATAGCACTTGAATTGTTGGTTGTTGCGAGCAAAGTAGGTGATAAAAAATGTGATTATGATATGATTGTTGAATATCAGTTAAATGTAAAAAAAGATGCTTTAAACGACATGGTTAAAAATGATAAAAGTTTGGATGACAAGAAAATAAAAACATAATAATGGTTTATTAATTGCTCAAGTCAATCCTCATACTTTATTTTTTTCTATTTAAATTAATTGATTCAATATTTAATTAATTTGCATTATGAATAAAATAATTATTGGAATACTATTAGGGATAATAGCCGGAATAATCGATCTTATCCCTATGATTTTGCAAAATTTAAGCTGGGATGCAAATCTATCAGCTTTCAGCATGTGGGTTGTGGTTGGATTTTTAACTTCAGTAACTGATATAAAAATAAATCAGATATTTAAAAGTATATTAATTGCATTTTTAGCATTACTGCCAACAGCCATTTTATTAGCTTGGAAAGATCCTTCGACTCTAATTCCCATTTCAATAATGACTATTATTCTGGGTGGATTACTTGGATTTTTTTTCAAAATATTATCAAAAACAAAATAAAAATAAGCACCAAAAATTAATGAACACTTTAGAACAAAAAGCAATTACATGCTTTCAATCAGGATATAACTGCGCTCAGTCTGTATTATCGGCATATACCGATGAATTTCAATATGATAACACTTTAGCTATGGAACTCTCATGTGGTTTTGGAGGTGGCATGGGTCGACTTCAAAAAACATGTGGAGCTGTAACCGGATCGTTTATGGTCATTGGCATTTATAACAGCAGAAAATTTTCTGATATAAAAACACAAAAAGAACAATCATATAAAATGGTTCAAAGTTTTAGTGAAAAATTTAAATCCATTCACGGAACACTCGATTGTGATTCGCTACTTAAATGCAATTTAAATACCGACGAAGGTCATTTATTTTTCAAAGATAACAACTTGGCTAAAACAGTATGTGAAAAATGTATTAAAGATTCATTGGGAATAATTGAAGAATTAATAAAAGATTAAACAACAAATTAGCCCCCTAACCCCCTGAAGGGGGAATATTGTAGCGGAAATCTGAGGTTTTTTTAAATATTAACTCTAGAAATTCTAATAACATATAATCTTTATTTTTTAGAATAATCAAAACATTATTAACAAACTTGTTTAAAAAAATTAGTTACTCAGCACCTCTCACATTGATATAACAACGATTTTGATCTAATTAAGGAGCTAAATTACTGAGAAAATAAGAATATAGTCTATTTATTTTATGAATTAACTTGAAATTATTCCCCAAAACTCCCCTTTAGTATTCCCCCTTTAGGGGGTTAGGGGGCTGAATAGTTACAAAAATTATCCTGAAATCTGAACCAGCAAACTATGTGTTATGGCAATAATATTTTTTCAAAATCAATCTGAATTCAGAGCTTGGTTAACAATTAATCATTTAACGAGTTCAGAACTTTTGGTGGGATTTTATAAAAAAGCTAGTGGAAAACCCAGTATGACTTGGTCAGAATCGGTCGACGAAGCAATTTGTTTTGGTTGGATTGATAGTGTCCGAAAATCGGTAGACGACAATAGTTACTGTATTCGCTTTACACCACGCAAACCTACAAGTATATGGAGTGCAGTAAATATTGCTAAAGTAGAAAGGATGACAAAAGCAGGTCTTATGCATGAATCTGGTTTAAAAGCCTTTAGTCATAGAAAAGCTGAAAAATCAGAAATTTATAGCTTTGAGAAAAATGCTAAAAATCTGGATGAAGAGTTAGAATCGAAATTCAAAAAAAACCTGAAAGCATGGGAATTCTTTATTTCACAAGCACCCGGTTATCAAAAAACTATGAAACACTGGATAATGTCGGCTAAACAGGAAGTTACTAAGAATAACCGACTCGAAAAACTAATGTTTGAAAGTGAAAATGGCAGGAAAATAACATAAATAAAATTTCAATTTGAAAACATCATATCCCTCAGTATCGGGAAAATGACAAATACTGATTAATCATAATAAACAATTATTAAAGTATGAAAGCCATTATAAATACCAAATACGGTCCGCCTGAAGTTGTGAGTTTGGTTGACATTGAAATGCCACAAATTAAAGAAAATGAAGTACTTATAAGAATACATTCAACTACAGTGAACCGTACTGATTGTGGATTTAGAAGTGCAGAATATTTTATATCCCGATTTTTCAGTGGTCTCTTGAAGCCTAAATTTAAAACCCTTGGTTGCGAATTTGCAGGTGATATTATAGAAATAGGGCGAAATGTGAGCCTTTTTAAAAATGGCGATAAGGTCTTTGGATTCAACGATACTCAGTTTGGAGCACATGCTGAATTTATGGTAATGAATGAGAACGATTCAATTTCAATCATGCCTAAAAATACTAGCTATAATGTGTGTGCAGCCATTACAGAAGGTGGACATTATGCACTTTGCGATATTCGGGCTGTAAAAATTAAAAATGGTCAAAAAGTTTTAGTTAATGGTGCAACCGGTGCAATAGGTTCGGCAGCAGTACAAATTTTAAAATATTTTGGTGCTGAAGTTACTGCAGTTTGTGAAACAAAACATACTAAATTGGTAAAATCTTTGGGTGCAGATGTAGTAATTGACTATTTAAAAGAAGATTTTACAAAATCAAATGAAACTTTTGATTTTATTTTTGATGCTGTTGGTAAAAGCTCTTTTAGCAAATGTAAACCATTACTTAATAAAAAGGGTATTTATATCTCTACTGAACTTGGTAATATGTCTCAAAATCCATTTCTTGCATTAATTACGCCCTTATTTGGAGGAAAAAAAGTATTATTTCCCATCCCGAGTATCAATAAAAATGATGTTGAATTTTTAAAACTTTTAGTTGAAAATGGTAATTTCAAACCAGTGATTGATAGAACTTTTAATTTAGAACAAATAGTGGAGGCATATAAGTATGTTGAAAAGGGCTTTAAAACCGGCAATGTAGTTATAGAAGTGATTCCTGAAACTTAAGTTTATATTAAAATCTCACTCTTTAATGCTTAGCAATTACTTTTAAATCAGTAATTTGATTTTCTAAACCAAAAACAAGCAATCTGTCACCCAATTGTATTTGATTATCAGCTTTTGGATTGACCTGTAGCTCGTTACTTAACGAATAAAAACCTATTACAACCAATTGCGTACGTTGAGGAATATTTGCTTCACGGTACGATTTTCCCACCAAATCGCTCCCTGCATTAATCTGAACCAGTCCAAACTTATAGTCGTGTGTATCATCGTTTATACCAAAAAATTGTGCAAAATCGTAAAAATCACTTCCATTGGTTGCTATTGAAACTATTCTTTCGGAAGCAATTTCAATAGGTGAAATCAAATGATCAGCACCTGCTTTATTAAATTTTCCTGTTGAATTCGTTTCTTCCACCCTGGTAATGACTTTAATATTCTTATTGGTATAGGCGCTTAGACCGCCCGAGTTAATATATTGATTATAAACGTATAGGTTCTTTTAAAACCATCTTTCTTATGAGTAAATCGAAGATTGTCTCCATATTTGAGCGCCTGTTGTACCTAAAGTGGTACTCATCAAGGTATCC
>CAMBSB010000133.1 GCA_945870155.1 Paludibacter jiangxiensis
AATAAATCCGTTTATCGTACCCGTATGGCAATTGATGATGGCGGAGAACTGATTGTATTAGCTCCAGCTCTGAAAGAATTTGGCGAAGACAAGGAAATAGACCGTTTGATACGTAAATATGGTTATAAAGGAACGCCTAATACGCTGAAAATGTGTGACGAAAACGAAGAATTGCGCAACAACTTAAGTGCAGCTGCTCATCTTATTCATGGGTCATCCGAAGGTCGTTTTAGCGTAACGTATTGTCCGGGAAAAGGTTCCGAAAACTTGACTCAGGCTGAAATTGAAAGCGTTGGTTTCAAATATGCCGATATTGACGAAGTAACATCAAAATACGATCCGGCTAAACTGCGTGATGGTTATAACACCATGCCAGATGGAGAAGAAATTTTCTATATTTCAAATCCGGCGTTGGGCTTGTGGGCGTTTAAGAAGAGATTTAAATATTAAAATAAACTGCCCCCTAACCCCCTAAAGGGGGAACTTTGTACTCCCCCTTTAGGGGGTTGGGGGGCAGGTATATTGTTTATGAAAATATTAATCGACGATAAAATTCCATATATTCGTGGCGCTTTCGAAAGCGTAGCAGAAGTTATATATTTGCCTGGTTCTAAGACTACTCCCGAAGTAGCCAAAGATGCTGACGCTATTGTAACACGTACACGCACTATCTGCAACGAAAAATTGCTAGCTGGTTCATCGGTGAAGTTTATAGCTACAGCTACTATTGGATACGATCATATTGATACTGATTATTGTGATTCTAATGGAATAGCTTGGACCAACTCGCCAGGCTGTAATTCCAAATCGGTGGAACAATATATTGCTTCAACACTGATGGTTTTAGCCGAGAAAAATGGCTGGAATCTAAGTGAAAAATGTATTGGTGTAGTAGGAGTGGGGAATGTAGGAAGTAAGGTGGCTCGTATTTCGGAAATTTTTGGTATGAAAGTTTTGCTAAATGACCCACCTCGTGAACGTGCTGAAGGTTCAGATAAATTTGTAAGTCTGGAAACCATTCAAAATGAAGCAGATATCATCACACTTCATGTTCCTCTGAATATTAAAGGCGAAGATGCAACATTTCATTTAACGGATAATGATTTTTTAGCAAAACTAAAACGTAAACCGGTGCTTATTAATTCCTGTCGTGGTGAAGTAACTGAAACCAATGCTGTTAAAAACGCTTTAAAATCAGGTCAGATTTCAGCTTTCGTTTGCGATTGCTGGGAAAATGAACCCGATTTGGATTTGGAATTACTTTCGTTGACAGAAATAGCCACGCCGCATATAGCAGGTTATTCCAAAGATGGCAAAGCTACAGGTACTTTAATGAGTGTCCATGCCATCAGTAAGTACTTTGGATTGGGACTCGAAGACTGGAAGCCAACAGGTGTAGAAAAACCGAAAAAACCTGAATTTGAAATTGATGGAAGCGGTTTAACAGAACAACAAATTATTTCGAAAGCCATTTTACATACTTATGACATTCGTAACGATGACAATGCATTTCGTAATTGTTCCGAACTCTTTGAGCAGCTCAGGGGCGATTATCCTACACGCAGGGAATTTCCGGCTTTTACAGTGAAAGCAACGAATGTGGATAAAAAAACAGTTGAAAATTTAAAATTATTGGGTTTTAATTGCCCCTAAACCCCCTAAGGGGAGTTTAAGACTTATTCTCTGAAATATATAGAAACAAAAATTAAATAAATTAATACTAACTAAAAATTTCCCCTTTAGGGGATTAAGGGGCAGATATCATGAAACAAAAAGCAGACATTGGATTAATAGGTTTAGCCGTAATGGGCGAAAACCTGGTATTGAACATGGAAAGCAAAGGCTTTACCGTGGGAGTTTTTAACCGTTCGGTTGATAAAGTAGATAAGTTTATGGCTGGTCGTGGTGCAGGAAAAAACTTTATCGGCGCACATTCTATCAAAGAACTTTGCGATTCCTTGGCAAAACCACGCAAAGTAATGATGTTGGTAAAAGCCGGTCAGGCAGTTGATGATTTTATCGAACAACTGATTCCACATTTGGAAGCAGGTGATATTATTATCGATGGTGGTAATACTCATTTTCCTGATACTATTCGTCGAGCCAAATATGTTGAAAGTAAAGGATTACTTTACATCGGAACAGGTGTTTCGGGTGGTGAAGAAGGTGCTTTGTTGGGCCCATCGATTATGCCTGGAGGTTCTCCTGCTGCATGGCCAATTGTGAAAGATATTTTTCAAGCCATTTCAGCAAAAGTCGAAGGTGGCGTTCCTTGTTGCGACTGGGTGGGCGAAGGTGGCGCAGGTCATTTCGTTAAAATGGTTCACAATGGTATCGAATATGGTGATATGCAGATTATTTGCGAAGCATATCAGGTAATGAAAGATTTACTTGGACTAAATGCTGACGAAATTCATCAGGTGTTCAAAGAATATAACGAAGGCGATTTGGATTCGTACCTGATTGAAATTACCCGTGATATCATGGGCTTCCGTGATGAAAACGGCGAAGCTTTGGTTGAAAAAATTCTGGATACAGCCGGACAAAAAGGAACTGGAAAATGGACTGGTGTTGCGGCATTGGATTTAGGTATTCCATTGACTTTGATTGGCGAATCGGTATTTGCACGTTGTTTGTCAGCTCAAAAAGACATTCGTGTAAAAGCATCGAAAGTAATCAGTGGACCTGAAGCTTTGTTCACAGGCGACAAAAAACAAATGATTTCCGATTTGAAAGATGCTTTGTTTGGAGCAAAGATTATTTCGTATGCGCAAGGTTATAACTTGATGATGGAAGCGGCCAGCGAATATAAATGGAATTTAAATTATGGTGGAATTGCTTTGATGTGGCGCGGTGGATGTATTATCCGTTCTACTTTCTTGGGAGATATCAAAAAAGCATTCGATATTAATCCGGGCTTAGAGAATTTATTGCTTGACCCTCACTTCAAAGAAATCGTTGAAAAAGCACAAGCCGGATGGCGTCGTGTATGTGCAACTGCATTAACTAATGGCGTACCTGTACCTGCTTTAACATCAGCACTTTGCTACTTTGACGGATTACGCAGCGAACGTTTGCCTGCAAACTTGCTGCAAGCCCAACGCGACTATTTCGGAGCACATACTTATGAACGTATTGACAAACCACGTGGTGAATTCTTCCATACCAACTGGACTGGCCGTGGTGGAGATACTGCTTCTACAACTTATGTGGTGTAAATAACCTGATAATATTAATGCGAAATTTAAAAAGGCTGATTCGAAAAATTCGAATCAGCCTTTAATTTGTATATCCACAATATTTCGGTATAATAATTGTCTTGATTCAATCACTTCAAAAAATTATTTTCATTTCCATGCAAAAAGTCAAACTATATTTAGTTATTATTATCTGTTTTTTATCATTCAATGTGGTAGCGCGCACAAAACCTGACTCTGATTACGGCAATATCATTTTGGGCGAAAACCTGAGCTATACTGCTCATTGGGGGATTTTAAACATTGGAAGTGCCAGCACAAGTATTGATAAAAAATTATACAAAATTGGTCCTACAATGTGTTCGAGAATTGAAGTTCGTGGACAAACAAACGGTATTGCTAAACTTTTTAATGTGCAGGATAAATGGATTTCGTATATAGATACTTCCACGATACAGACATATAAATCTATACGCGAAATACGTGAAGGGAGTTATGAATTGAATGAAATAGCTGAATTTGATCATATAAACAAAAAAGCCACGGTTAAAGTATTTGATAAAAATTCAAAAGCGTTTCAATTGAAGAAAATTTATGATACTCCTGAAAATATAAGAGATATAATTGCCGGTTTTATGTTTTTAAGAACAATAAACTTAGCAGCTTATGTTGTTGGTGATAAAATAACAATAAATGGTTTTTATGAAGATGAAGGTTATAAAGTTGATATCGTATATGCCGGAAAGGAAATTTTGACAATAGATAATTACATTGTTAGTTGCCATAAATTGAGACCTATAATACCCAAAAATAATGTTTTTGAAGGTAGAAATCCTGTAGTAGTTTGGTTGTCGGACGATAACAGTCAGAAAGTGGTGAAATTACAGGCAAAAATGTTAGTTGGAAATATTATAATAAAACTAAAATGAAAACACTGCCCCCTAACCCCCTAAAGGGGAATAATCCGGGAAATTATAGTGGATAAATATTAAGTGTTTTTATCTGGAAATCATTTATTAACACAATGCAAATTTCTCCACATTTTATCCTAACAAAGGCGAGATGGATTAAGGTTCTGATTAGGAAAAAAAAAGCAAAGTATTGAAACTAATCATTACTTTGCTTTTTTATTGTTATAAAAAAATCAGAATTTTTTAAAATAATTTGTTATTAGTCAGCAAACTAATCTTTTATTGAACCTCATAACTACCTGACAATTTTCCCCTTTCTTTCTTTTACCCCCTTTGGGGGTTAGGGGGCAGGGTTGATGGGCTTTGAACTTACAATACTTTATTTAAATTTTTGCCATAAATCTTGCGGAATTGTACTTAATTGATCTTTAAACATAAAGGTCATTAAAATAACAATTGCTATAAAGGTAATTAATATTCCAATTTGAATCCAGGAAGTTTTTTGAATGTCATGTCTGGCTTTTATATCACAAACTTCACCCGGGCAATATTGCGCTTTATCTTTATTTATCCAACCATATACCATACATCCCAAGCAGATGCCAAAGGCTGATTCAAAGAATAAAAAGATCAAACAAATTAAGCAGATTATTCCTGAAATAAAACTATAGGTATTTAATAAAACCATAAGAATGAACATGATAGAAGCCAATATTACTCCAATAATCCAAGCTACTTTTTTTTGTGGTGCACCCACATATTCGGGATTCTGTCTCGAAACAATTAATCGTCCAATAATGAGACTTGGTGCGTATTTAGGACTTATAAATACCCGGATTAAAAAATCGATCAGGAAAATTGTTATATTGTACTTTAGAAAGATGAAACTTTCTTTAAAAATAATTAGCATTAAAGAAATAAACACACCCAGAAATAATATGCCTGCCGCAGCTCTAATTTCTCTTTCGTTTAAAACGGGTATATTAAAACCTTTTACTGTTTCTCCAAATTGCATTTTTTTACTCATTTTAGTTTTTATATTTTGTTGATAATTAAATATTTATGTTTTGAATCACTTTATTCCAATCAAAAGCCGGCCCAATGTCCGATTTGTCGGAACGGCAATTTACATGTGATACAATGCCCGTAAGCGTTGAAAATTCCTGATGGCTTAAAGTGTTGAATCTTTGTGTTTCTGGTAAAATGTTTTTAGTTATATTGTATTTTGCTGTTAAAAACTTCAATAGTTTAATTATTGCCTGATATTGACTTTCGGTAAAATTGGCATAGTATTCAAAACCACGATAGGGTGTGTCTAATTTTGTGTAAAACTGGTTTTCGTCAAGCGAGCAATAAATATCTGTATTACTGTATGTTGTGACCAAATTATTGCCAATTTTTATTAATGGACCTATGTTTGAAATTTCAATTCCTATGCACTCTTTGCTCATAGCAGTGTTTCCACCCGAGGTGCCGGGTCCTAAATGGTAACTCCAATACTTAGAGGCAAATAAATTATAAATATTTCCATTTCTGGCAATTACGAAAGGTACTGATACATGATCTTTTGTAAGTGTAGCAATATCTCCCTTTAAGTAACCCATAGTAAAATGTAGAACAATTTTCCGCTTATTGAATATTTCCTGGTAATAAAATGATTTATCATTGTTTTCTCTTGCACAATCAATTATTGTTAATTTTTCAGAAGTTCCTGATATTGTTACTTCTTCGGAAGTCAGTACAAATTTTTTTCCATTACTGTCAATACCATTGTTTTGGAAAGTTTGTTCGTGATTGGCAATGCTTGTTGCTTTCATAAGTTGAATAAATTATTTAAGGTTAATAAATTAATGAAAACTACTTAATCATTTTATTAAACAATTTTTTCGAACAAAAGTTTTAAAAGTATTAGTTTTTAGCATTAGATTTAAACTTTTTATTAAGTTTGCATAATTATATTCAAAGGTATCAATTAAGATACTCCCTGATGCAATTGTTTTAACCTAATTCGCAATTAATTAAATGTTTAAGTCGGGAAAATTTATATTGTCATTGTTTTTTATATTTGTCACAATGAATTGTTTCGCAATAATTCATGTTGATTTTACAAAAAGAAAATTAATTACAGGCGAAACGCTTAATTATAGGGCAAAATGGGGAGTGTTAACAATTGGTACTGCAAGCTCAAGAACAGACAAAAAATTATACCGATTGGGCTCCAAAGTCTGTTATAAAATTGATTTAAAAGGGAAAACCAATGGATTGGCGAAACTATTTTATTTGAATGACAAATGGACTTCGTATATTGATATTGAATCATTTACCACGCTTAAGTCATATAGAAGCATACATGAAGGAGGATATAGATTGGAAGAAATAGTTTATTTTGATGCAGGAAATAACAAAGCACGCGTACATGAGTATGATTTTAATAAAAAGTTATACTTTCTAAAAAATATTTATGAAACACCCGAAAATATATTTGATGTAGTATCAGGTTTTATGATGATTCGATTAATTGATTTTACTAAATCTGCTGTTGGTGACAAATTTCGTATTGCCGGTTTTTATAAAAATGAAGGATATAAAATTGACTTAATTTATTACGGAAAAGAATCTATCAAAACTGATAATGGAAAAAAACAGTGTTATAAAATAAAACCAATTGTACCTAAAAGCCGTGTTTTTGATGGATTGGATGCTGTTAGTGTTTGGATATCAGCAGATAAAGCTCAAAAAATTATTAAAATTAAAGCTAATTTGGTATTAGGTGAATTAATAATTGATTTGCTATAATTTGATTTTTTGTCATTTTAACGAGACGAGTAATTAAATTTGAATATAATATCAGAATAAAATTTTATTAAACTGGTTTAAAGCAGTACCTTTGAACATTCTGCACTTTTAATTAACTCAAATTTATTCAAAAATGAATTTCTCCGATTTAGGAATAAACGACAATATCAATCAAGCACTTATTGAGAACAAAATATCAGAACCTACTGATATTCAAATACAAACAATTCCACATATTTTATTGTCGGATATTGATTTGGTAGCCGTAGCACAAACCGGAACGGGTAAAACAGCCGCTTTTTGCTTGCCATTGCTGCAGAAAATTGATTCTAAACTACCCAAAGTTCAGGTACTTGTGCTTGTTCCAACACGTGAATTAGGTCAACAGGTTGCACGCGAGTTTTTTCTTTTCTCGAAACATTTACCTCGAGTTTTTGCCGAAGCAGTTTATGGTGGAGCACCTATCGATGACCAGATTCAAAGGCTCAAACGTTCAACACATGTGGTGGTTGCAACGCCTGGTCGTTTGCTCGATTTGTTGGATAGAAGAGCAATTAACTTACAAGATTTAAGATATTTAGTGTTGGATGAAGCCGATGAAATGATGAATATGGGTTTTAAAGGAGAAATTGACCAAATTTTGAAATCGTGTAAAAAAGGCATAGTTAACATGCTTTTTACTGCCACTATGCCTACTGATGTACAACAAATTATAAAAAATTATTTGCAAGTTGATTTTAAAGAAATCCGAATAAATGCTACTGAATTTGTTAATCAGAAAATTGAACATCAATTCTTTGTATATAAGCAAGGAGAAAAACTCGATTACCTGAAATCATACTTGATCGAGCGGAAAGAGCAACGAGGAATTTTATTTTGCAGAACCAAAACAGCCGCTAAACGACTGGCAAAACAGTTGGCTGGTTTTATTGTTTCGGCAGATGCTTTACATGGAAATCTGAATCAGGAAATGCGCGATAAAGTGATGCGTGGATTTAAGAAAAATCGTATTAATCTATTGGTTGCTACTGATATCGCTGCTCGTGGTATTGATGTTAAGGACTTAGATTATATTATTCACTATCATTTGCCCGAAAAACCAGAATACTATACGCACCGTAGCGGTCGGACAGCACGTGCTGGAAAGACGGGAATTTCGGTTTGTATGGTAAAAGCTGAAACTTTAGCCGATATTAAAATTTTAGAAACAGATTTGAAAATTGAGTTTTCTGAAATTATAGTAAAGCCTTTAGATGCAATTAAATTAACCCATAATATTTGTATCCATATCAATTTAGGATTCGCACAGGGATTTACCAAAACAAATTTAGCTGAGTTTTTAGTTGAAGAAGCAGGGATGAGTTTAAATGATATTAAAAACGTACAAGTAAATGACAATGATTCAACTTTTGAAGTATCTGCTCAATACGAACAGCAAATTTTCATTAATTTGAAAGGTTACAAATTAGCACACAGAAATGTGAAACTCACTGTACAATAGTTTTGTAAAATTTCAATGACCTTTATACTGTCTCCTGATTAGCTTGAGGCTATAAAGAAAAAAAGTCATATTTGTAAAATAAACTTTCAAAATGAAAGTGCCTTAATTCTTGGCAAGCAAAAAGGAAGTGACTGAAATGCGGCCGAGCGAACTTCGTTGATTTTCATATCACTTATTCAAATAGAATTGTTAGGATAACAAGACAGTAGTTGGATAAATATCCTTTTTTATATCTTCTACAAGATAAGTGGTTCAAGTAGTTAGAATTTTTTTTTTATCAAACGAGTAACTATTTACCAATAATTATTACATTTGCAGGAATTATTCATTTATAAAGATGAGAACTAACCACATAAAAATTCTTCTGTATATATTATTGCATGTTTCCATACTTGCAAAATCACAAGATACATTTAACCGTGGACTTTATTTTCGCTCTTTTGAGGTTGATCAAGACAAACGCACAGGACTTAACCTCACTCCGGAATCAAGAATAAATATTCCCAATGGCTTTATTCTAAAATTTGATATTCAACTTCACAAACAATTAAATAATTTTGGTTATGTTTTTCGAATAATTGGAAACGACAGTATAAATATTGATTTGGTTGCAGACATTACTTCAACAGATTATTTATTTTCGTTGGTTACCGGAGCAAAATCACTTATTAAGGTTCGAAGTCAGGAAATAAAAAATTTCAAAGAAAATTTTTGGATGACAATAATTTTGACTTACAACAAACAGAATGATAGGATTATTCTTAATATTAATGATTTACAGAAAAATGCCAGTTTCAAGACTGATAAATTAAAGAGTATCAATCTGTGTTTTGGATTAAATAATAGTCCGATTTTTGCTACAACCGATGTGCCTCCAATGACTATCCGGGATATAATAATATCTGATGATAGAAACGAACTAAAAAATAATTGGAAATTAGAAAAACACGCACTGGATAATGTTTACGATGAATGGCAGAATAAAAAAGCTATTAGCGTAAATCCGGTTTGGGAAATTGACAAACATGTAAAATGGCAACCTAAAGCCCATATTACCATTCCCTATGAGCTACCTCAAATTGCTTTCGATCAAGAGAAAGGCCGGATTTATTTTGCTAAACATAAATCAATTTTCATGTACGATGCTATTCGAAAGACTGTTGATTCGATTGTAGCCAAAAAAGGTGAGATTTATAATTGCAGATCAAACCAGCTTTTTTACGACAAAAATTCAGGTAAGCTTATCTCTTATAACTTCGATAATGCAAATTTAGCAAAGTTTGATTTTCGGACTTTGGAATGGTCTAACGAAAATACACAAAAAATCACCCCGCAATTCTGGCATCACTGTAAATATTTTGATGCCAATGACAGTAGCCTGATAACATTAGGCGGCTATGGCTACCATAAGTACAAATCTGATGTTATGAGTTATTCATTTAAGAATAAAGAATGGAAACAGCACGATATTTCATCCAGTATTACTCCACGATATTTAGGCAGCTTAGGGTCTTTGGGCAACAACGAATTACTATATTTTGGAGGTTATGGTAGTAAAACAGGGAATCAGGAAGAATTTCCACACAATTATTATGACCTGTACAAAATAAATTCAAAGACACTTGAAGTTAAAAAACTTTGGGAAATGAGCTCACCCACTGAGCATTTTACCAATAGCAATTCCTTGGTTGTAAACAAAGAAAAGAATACATTTTATAATCTAGCCTACTCGAATACAAGCTATTCCACGTGTTTGAAACTTATGGAATACTCAATAGAAAAACCCGAATTTAAGATTGTTGGCGATACAATTCCCTATAAATTTAAAGATATTGAATCCTATTGTGATTTATATTATAGCCCACAAACATCAGAACTTTTGGCAGTAACATCTGTTTCGAAAAACAATAGTTCAGAAATAAATATATATTCCATTGCATACCCACCCTTGCAGGCCAAAGACGTGATTCAAGAGGAAGAAACTGCCAGTTTATGGAAATGGTTTTTATTGTTAATTCCTATTTTGTTAATCCCAGCTCTGTACTATGTAAAAAAACATAAAGATAAAAAAGATAAGATCAAGCACAAGGTAAATGCATATCTTAATTTTGAATACAACACTTTGAAACCTGAATTAAAATCGTCATCGATTAATATGTTGGGCTATTTTCAGCTTATTGATAAAGATGGGATTAATATAACCGGAAACTTTACAGCTACAACCAGTCAAATGTTGGTGCTCATAATTCTTTATACCGTAAAAAATGGTCAGGGAATTTCAACTCAAGAGCTTACCGAAATCTTGTGGCCGGATAAAGATACTGACAGTGCCCGTAACAACAGGAATGTGTACATGAGTAAACTCCGTTTATTGATTAAAAATGTTGGCGAAATTGAATTAGCAAATCAAAATAATTATTGGTCGGCAATTATTGGTAATGAAGTTTTTTGCGATTATAAAAATGTAATGCTGCTTATAAAGCAATTAAAAAAACAGAAAGATTATTCATTTGAACTGGTAAATGAATTAGTTTCAATAGCTACCAGGGGAGTTCTTCTACCAAATTTTCAGGAAGAATGGATAGACTCTTTTAAAGGTGACTATACTGATTTAATAATTGAAACATTGACAAGCCTCCTTCAAAACAAAGAAATTCAAAAAGATAAAATACTTGTACTTCGCATTGCTGATGCTATTTTAAAACACGATAGCATTGACGAAGATATTGCAAAACTGAAAGTAACTACCCTTTATAATTTAGGAAAAAAAACGCAGTCGAAACAATGTTTTGATAAATTTACAGAAGACTACAAAAGCTTTATGGGCGTAGCTTATAAAGAATCATTTGACCAATTCAGAGAGAATAATTTCTAAAAGCGAAGGAATATTTTTTTTATTGTGCTTATTAATCTTATATTAAGCATTTATTAATAACATGTTTCTATTTTTGTATCGTCTAATATAAACGGTTCAAAAAATCAGATAATAATGTTATTTAAATATATTCATACTTCATTGGCATCTGTATTAATTGCAATACCTATCTGCAATTCTATTGCACAAAAAAAATCAGCCCCCAATATTTTAGTTATCATGACCGACCAGCAACGCTGGGATGCGTTGCGATTTTCAGGTTCAAACGATATAATCAAAACTCCAAATCTGGATAAATTAGCTGCTAGTGGCGCCTATTTTTCGCAAGCATGCAGCCCTTGTCCCGTTTCCGGACCTGCCCGTACGAGTATTCTGACAGGTCGATTGAACGAGAAAAGTGGCATTCGAACCAATATGGATTCGGACGATAATAAAAACTGCGACTTTAAAACATTCGACCAAATTCTTGTTGCAAATGGATATGTGGCTGAATATTATGGTAAATTCCACTCACCCGACTATATGGCCGATTGCTATTCCAATCCATCGGAATATGGCTATCAGGGAACTAAATTAATAAAAGATTGGGAAAAATTATACCACTTTTATTTAGCTCAAAACATAAAAAAAAGACAACCAAAAGAAGGCGAGTTAGTCGATTTTAGTTTTTATAATGGCCTAACCTACACACCTGCTTCTATCGACCGCAGATACGACAAATTGCCATCGGGTATAATTTCCGAAAAAGACTTAGCAGCTCGACAACATTCACAATCTGATCATCATGGGCATCTAAATTTAGATGCTCAACATACCATTACAGCCGTACAAGGTCGTCAAACCATGGCTGCTATTGAGCGAAACAAAAACCGTAAGTTTGTGATTACTTGCTCGTTCCATTGTCCACATTCACCCATATTGCCATCGGAACCGTACGCAAGTATGTACAAACCTTCCGAAATGCCCATCCCGAAAACCATTACAGATAAAATGGTGGGCAATCCATACATCAAATCAAATGGCCGGTTGCTTATGCCAGAATATGCAGATAGCGCAAAAATTGGCTCCATGATTGCTAATTATTACGGTTTTGTTACCGAAATTGATGATTGGGTAGGTAAAATAATTAATAAACTCGACGAGCTGAAACTACGTGATAATACTTTGATAATTTTTATGAGTGACCACGGTGAAATGCTTGGGGCGCACGGTATGCGCGAAAAAAACGTAATGTTGGAGGAATCTCTACGTGTGCCATTGATTCTGAATTATCCGGGTAAAATTACACAACTAAAAGTGGATATACCAGTTTCAACAATAAATGTATTTCCAACAATTTTGGATTATGCCAATATAAAAGCTGAAAGTGATGGCTATTCGTTACGTAATTTGGCTAGTGGTAAACCAGCTACAGTAGATTTTACAGTAGCTGAATGGAACTGGGAAAAACAAGAAGTACCCAATTTGATGATACGCACCAAAGAGTGGAAACTATTGATTTCGAGATACAATAATAAAAAAAATCTGGACGCTTTGTTCGATTTGAAAAACGACCCTTATGAAACAAATAATTTATTGTACATAAATAAAACGGCTAATTTAGAAATAGCTGAAGGTTTGAAAGCCAAATTGGTTGATTATCTCGAAAAAGTTAAGTATCCGTATTTGGAAGAAGTAAAAAAACGCACATTCTAATTATAACAACAATGAATTCAAGAGTTTGGATAGTTTGGATTGCAATTTTATTTTTTGTTTTAACAGCCAATAATAATACGCTGGCTCAGGATACAAAACATCGTGTAAACGAGCTTTCTGCTTATAATTTTGGAAGTTTAGGTAAATTGGCACCTTTAGACCAGATTAAAATTTTAAAAAAGACCGGATATAAAGGAATAATACTAAATTCGCAAACAAAAACAGACACCCTAAATTTAGATGTGTTTTTAGCTGCATTAAAAAAAGACAAGCATTTCAAAATTCATGCAGTAATGATACGCTATGATTTTACCGATTCAATTCAAAAGCGTGAAGGTTGGAAAATTATTCTAGATAAAATTGAAAAACAAAACATTGAATTGTGGGTAATTTTTGGCAAAAGAACGAATGGAGCAAATGATGGTTTTATCGAATCAAAATTGAAAGAAATTGTTGATTTTGCCAAAACCAAAAAGGTGAAAGTGATACTTTACCCGCACAGCAATTGTTATATTGCTTCGGCTGAAGAAGCAATGCCCTTTGTGCAAAAAATTAATGACCCGAATCTGCAACTTGCCGTGCATCTTTGTCATGAAATTAGAGCGGGAAATGGAGGACGATTAAGCACCGTATTTGAAAACGTAAAGCAATATATTGGGGCTGTAACTTTGGCAGGGACTGATTCCGTAGCCGATTTTTCGAAACCCAAATTAATGGATTCGAGTACCATAAAGCCAATTGGAAATGGGAATTTCAATATGACAAAATTTATCGAACCGCTTCGGAAATCGGGTTACAAAGGCATGGTGGGTTTTATCAATTTTAAAATAGATGAAGATCCAGTTTCATATTTAAAAAGCTCCATGCAGGAGTGGAAAAAAATCACGAACTAAGTTTTCACTATTTCTGTTCATATTCCCCCTTTAGGGGGTTAGGGGGCAGATTTAAATATTAATACTTAATGAAAAAATCAATTTTAGTAGTTGCAACCATTGCCGGAACGGGTATCGGGTATCTGTTTGCCGGCAATTCACAAGCAGGTCGTCCGAATATCATTATAATTCTTACCGACGATCAAAGTTCCATTCCAATTCAAACCAAAGCCTCAACGCAGTCCCGACCCTTTGGCTTCAATGGCGATGCTTACGTACATACTCCAATAATTGATGGGTTAGCAAAAAACGGCATGATTTTCCCGAATGCCTATGTTTCTAGTACAATTTCGGCAGCAAGCAGATACTCTATTTTAACTGGAAGGTATGCTGGAAGATGTGAAGGAACTGAGTACCTTAGATTATTTCCGGCAGGTAAATTTGGGCGACTTGAAAATGATATTGAATTGGAATACACTAAAGATAATCTACCACGATTACTTCAAAAAGCAGGATATCGTACTGGTTTTGTTGGTAAAAGTCATGTGGTCGATCATCGTTTTTTAGAAACAGGAAAGCTAAATACAAATGGTTTTATTCCATACGCAAAAGGCGATGACCCTAAAAATAGTTCTGTAAATGCAGCCATGATTAATAACCATAATCTATGGGCTAACAAGATTAAAGAATATGGTTTTGATTATGCAAATGCAATTTATCCGGGCAACTTAAAAGAACTCAATAATGATTCGTTGAATGTACATAATGTGGAATGGAAAAACAAAGCAGCATTGGATTTTATTGACGAGGCTGGCAACGAACCATTTTTTCTATATTACAGCGAAACAATTCCTCATGGACCAGCTCCCTGGACACTTGAAAACGGAAAATTTACTAAAGGGTTGCAGTCTAATCCAAAATTTACTTCTTCGGGCTACGTAGATAATGACTACGCGTATTTACCTAGTCGAAGTTCAATATTGAATGAGATGAATAGCATGCCCGATAAAGACATAAGGGCATCATGGTTACGATGGTTCGATTATGCTGTAGGTGCTTTAGTGCAAAAATTAAAAGACAAAGGTCTATTAGATAACACATTAATAATTATTACATCCGACCATGGAGAGTATAATCATGGAAAAACTACACTTTACGAAGGAGGCGTACGTGTTCCATTAATGATGTATTGGCCAAAAGGTATAAAAGCAGGT